>JAYELY010000100.1:0-3893 GCA_034717795.1 Caldifarciminota bacterium | reverse complement strand
TGGGCCGCGGCAGGACGTGATATAGTTACGGTGACTGCGGAGATTAACGTGCGCTTCCGCAACCCCCTGCCAACCGATCATACCATCACCCTCGAGGGGAAGGTCACCGAGGAGCGCAAGCGACTGATTATTGCCCAGGCTAAGGCGTTCGACGATGAGCGGGTCTACGCCGAGGCTCAAGGCAAACTTTTCAGGATCCCGTAACACACCTCAAAGAGATATGGCAAATCTGCAAAGAGTATCCGTGATCAACCTGGGCTGTCCCAAGAACAGAGTAGACGCTGAGATCATTTTGGCCGAGCTTGCTCAGGCAGGATTCCGGATTACCGGTGATTCGGATGACGCCCGGATAATAATAGTGAACACCTGCGCGTTCCTGGAGGAGGCGATAGAGGAATCGGCCCAGGTGATAGAGGAGCAGCAGGAGCGGCGCAGGCGAGGCGAGATCGAGATGCTTCTCGTAACCGGCTGCCTGCCCCAGAGAGAGCCGAGGGAGATAGTAGGCCGCTTCCCATGGGTTGATGCGTTCGTTGGTTTGGATCAGATACCTGAGATCCCAAGATTGCTCATGGAGAATCCTCGACCGGGCCAGGTGCTGGTCTCGCCAATCCCTTGCTGGAATCCGGGCAGGGAATATCCCAGACTCTTATCCACCCCTTCTCACTACGCATATCTTAGACTTACCGAGGGCTGCTCGAACTGCTGCTCATACTGCACCATACCGGTGATCAGGGGACCTTTGAGACTCAGAATGACCGATGATATCCTCAATGAAGCGGGCGATCTTGTAAGGCTCGGTGTTAAAGAGCTTATTCTGATCGCCCAGGACACTGTCGCGCACCCGGAGCTTTCAAAGATACTTGAAGGTCTTGAGCGAATCGAGGGACTGCGCTGGATTCGCCTGCTTTACGCACATCCCGCGCATCTGGGTGAGGAGATTCTTGAACAGATGGCGGCAAGCGATAAGATTTTGAATTACATAGACATGCCGATCCAGCATCTGGCTGACCAGGTTCTGGAGCGCATGAACCGGAAGGTTGCGTCAGAGAAGATAGAGAGGCTTGTTGCAAAGGCACGAAGCCTTGATTTGGGTTTTGCTTTAAGGACAACGGTGATGGTGGGCTTTCCTGGCGAGACCGATGAGGAGTTCCAAACACTGCTGGACGGCCTGGAGCGTTTGCGCTTTACACATCTTGGGATATTCGTATACTCCGAGGAGGAAGGCACGGATGCAGCCCGGATGGGGAATCAGGTGCCGTGGGAGGTAAAAAAGGAGCGCGCCGAAAGACTGGTAAAGCTGGCAGAACGGCTGCAAGCTGAGGGAATGGAGAGACTTAAAGGGACCAACCAGGAGGTGGTTGTGGATTTCATCGCTGAATATCCTACGGGGTGTGTTACGGGTGTTATGGGTGTTACGGGTGTTACGGGTACGGGAAGGCTGTGGAGTGATGCTCCTGAGATAGACAGGGTAGTCGAGATCGAGGGTTCTGGCGCAGAGCCAGGACGTTTTGGAAAGGTCCAGATAACCGGAGGAAAAGATGATCGTCTCTTTGCTCGTTGGATTGAATCTCGTTAGCCAGATTGTTACCTTTCCCATCTCACCCACGGGCGAGGTTTTCGTGGGCAAGTACTTCCGCGATACCACCTACGGCCGGTACAACATAGATGCTGGTATGGAGGTATCAACAGATTTAATAGACGTGGCAGGTCAGCGCTTCTTTATACTCTACCGTGACGAGCTGGAGTCGGGCAAGCAGCTTGGCAACGTTACCTTTGACCCGTTCATGGCCCACTTTTACCTGACCGGCGGTTTTCGCTTCAACCTCTTCGACAAGGCTAACTTGGCTACCTATCTGGTTCACGACTGTAGCCATAACATCGATCGCCCGCCTGACACTGCAGGATTGAAGGTTGTTTTCAACCGTTTCACTCTTGCCGTAAGTACCCCTGGCGCGTTCAACAACCGCAACCTGGAGCATACCAAGGAAGGCGCGTGGTACGAGCGTCTTAACGCAAGGCTTACTTATGCCTGGTTCCCTCACGACACGGTTGTAGACGCTTTGAACTCAACCGATATGTTCCACGATTTGCAGCTTGACGTTATCTTCGATCAGCCGATTTATAAAAATATCTACGCCTCGGCGCGGATCTACGCCTATTTCGCCCGATTCAGACCTGGATGGGACTCGGATACCCTTGATCTTGCCCCATTCTGGGAGCACAAGTTTGCCCCGCAGGCAGGCATAGGGGTACTGCGAGGCGACCGGGTAGCGCTTGAGCTTTACCTTCGCTACTGGGTATCGGCCAACTTCCGGCTGCACGCCCCTGGCCCTTGGCCTTACCTGGGTCTGCACCTGCGGTTTCGATGAACGTCCCACTCGCTCCTTCCATCTCTGCCCTCCTCAGGATTGCAAGGATTCTGGTTGCAGGGTTATTGATAATGACAGGATGCCACCTTTTCACAAGGCCAACCCCTGAACTGGCGTTTATCGAACAAGCCCAGGGTATCTATCAATACACCGACTTCACGGATACGTACAAAGGCCGCTTTTTTTTGTTTGCTCATGAAGACCGCCTGGCTATCGATCTGTTTGCGGCTTACTTCTCTATTGCCTCGATCAGACACAACCACGACTCAACACTCGTGTACCTGCCCATGAGCAACGAGGTGCTGATCCTGGGGCCGGCGGACGACCTGCCGCTGGAAGGCTGGGAGATACCTGTAGCTCCGTTGGCCGCGGCCTACAGAGGGATAGCGCCGGATGAACCTGACAGCATTATGGAATCAGCCGATACCTTGATTTTCTGGGCAGGAGGTGTTGCCTACCTGCAAGTCCATGATAGTTCGAAGCTTATAGGTCTAAAGGGCAAGGATTGGGAGCTTTGGCGCGAGGGCGGGTTTGAGACAATGCCGGATCGCGCTCAGAGGATTGTATTCAGGAGAGCGGATTCCGAACTCCTTCTGGAGTTTACTGACATACAGGTTATCGAACGCGAGCCGACCAGGGTGTTCTCGCTCAACCTGCCCCAGGGGGTAGAACCCCTGGACTACAGATAGAATAACCTAAAAGAGGTATTGACAACCTATCTATAGGGAGTATACTTTTTCAAAAGGAGGAAATCGTGGCTGAAAAAAGACAACTTTCCGAAAATGAAAAACAAAGAATTCTTAAACAACACGGACGAATCTGCTTTGTCGATGGAGCGCCTATTTCTGAAGAAGAGCCTGTAGAATATCATCATATCAAACCTTTTTCCGACGATGGCCCTACCACCTTGGATAACATTGCGCCTGTTTGCAAACGCCATCATCTTACAATTGGCACAATGAGCCTTCAAGAATACCGAGATAAATTAGAACTTGGACGGTTCTTCAAAGACAAAAACCAAGAACCTAAATATCTTGACGATTTGATTCGATACAAGAAAAAACGCTGCGGAGATAAACTACGGTACGAAATCAAGGAAAACGTAGTTAGTGCCTATTTTCAGGATTCTCGCCATAACTATCCCCTCTATGCCTGCCCCGCTACAGGTTGGCGATACTTCTATGCAACTCTCCCGGTAGAGTATATTGAAAATGACAGGGATTTACAACCTCGCGCTTTGCGGGAGACTTCTTTGTGGAAACTGTACAGGCATTTTCAAATACATACCCAACTAGCGCCATCCATATGTCGCATCGACGAAAAGGGCGTAGTTCTCCTATTTGATGGCCAGCATAAGGCAGCAGCGCAGATTTGGGGCGGGCGACCGATGATCGAATGCAAGATATACCTCCACCCAAACGCAAGAATATTGTCAGAAACAAACCTCGAAGCCCACTCTACGTTTCGACAAATGTCGTTCTACTCTCATGAATTGATACAGAAATACGCCGATGTATTTGGAGA
>JAYELY010000099.1:0-3900 GCA_034717795.1 Caldifarciminota bacterium | reverse complement strand
ACGGTAACCACGCGCTCATACAAAGGCTTGCGTTTTGCCACCGCCTCCCAGACCGCGTAGGCGGTGCCCGCGTTCTGAACTACCACGCCCACCATGAACGGCAGGCCGCCGGCAGGGACCTCGCGCCCCAGGATCGCGGATATGAGCTGCTTCTCAGCACCCTGCGGATACTTGGTCTTCACGGTCAGCACCTCGGCTTTAGGCCAGACGCTTGCCGCCGTTTCGGTCATCACCCTTATAGCCTCCGGCTTGTTGTGTTCGATCGCGATGTATGCGGTGTCCAACCCCAAAACCTTTGCCAGAATCCTTGCACCACTTATGATCCACTCCGGCTTCTCGCGCATCAACCGGTCGTCTGCTGTCAAAAACGGCTCGCACTCGGCACCGTTGATTATAAGGGTGTCTATCTTCACGTCCTTTGGCGGGGTTACCTTCACCGCGGTTGGGAACGCCGCACCTCCAAGTCCTACTATGCCTGCGTCGCGGATAATCTCACGGATATCATCCGGCTTTAGTTCCTCTATCTCATTGTCACTGCGCGGCTTAATCTCGGGGTCAAGCTCGTCTTCCTCGCCCGCCTCGATGATTATAGATTTGGTCGGTACAGGAAGAACCGGGTGCACCCAGGGCTCGATGGCCTTTACCTTGCCCGCGATGGATGAGTGCACGGGCGCGGAGATCATGCCAACCGGCTCGGCGATGAGCGTGCCTGCCTTGACCTCGTCTCCTACGTTGACCACCGGTTTTGCAGGAGCGCCGGTGTGCTGGGACAGAGGCAGGACCACCTGCTTGGGGCGAGGCATTACCTCGATCGGTTTTTCTTCGGCTAACTCTTTGAATTCAGGCGGGTGGATTCCACCGCGAAACGTAATCATTTTCCAGTGCTCCTTGCTAGCTTGCGTGACGCGAAAGCGATAAAAGTCCGGTGATTATAGCCCTGCGGAATGTTTTGTCAACTTTGCTTACCCCACGAAATTGCTTCACAATTTCGCGGGGACCCCGAAGAGCACTCCAACTATCGAGTTTTTCTGGGCAAGTGTAGAGCGGGCTCTTAGCCCGCTCAATGGGTTCTTGACAGGATGACCTTAAAGGGTATTATTAAGCCATGCCTTGGGAGTGGTTGAGACATCCGATTGTAATAGTCTTAGGCATTATAGCTAGTCTGGCAAGCATTGCCGCACTTATATGGGCGATAATAGCGCGACCATTTCAAAAGAAAAAGGAGAAGGCTACTGAAAAGAGGGATAAGGAAACACAAAAGATACTTCAAGAGATGCTGGACGAGATCAAGAAGGTTCAAGAGCAGTCCCGAGATATGCAGCTTTCACTTGACGGCATCCCTGAGGTTAGGGACAGGCACAAGGTGGTAATCTACCGCGATGCCTTTCGAGCCATGCGTGAGTACCGCCACAAAAAGGCCATTGCCAAGTTCCAGGAAGCCTTACCTCTTGCCTCCGACCCCAGCGAGCGCTGCGCGATTCTCAACCTGATTGGTTTAAGCCAGATAAGAAGTAGTGATTATAAGAATGCGGAGCAAACCTTCATTGAGATGATTCGAATCGCCGAGCAGACCAAGCTTGACGAACCCCTTTCCTTTGCCCTCGGCAACATCGGGCTTGTTTACACCATACTTGGCAAGATGCAGAAGTCGTTAAAGAGTTTCATGAATGCTTTAAAGATTGATGAGGAAAGGGGTAATCTCGAAGGCCAAGCAACCGATCTCAGCGGCATAGGTAATGTCTACTTAAGATCAGGTAATTTCCAGAGGGCACTTGAATTCCATCAGCGTTCGTTAGATATGGCGGAACGAACCGGGAATCCACGAATCAGGGTTATTCCGCTAGGTAATCTTGGCCGTGTCTATCAAGCCTTAGACAAGATGCAGAAGGCTCTTGAGTTCCACCGCCGTGCTTTGAAGATAGCTAAGCACATTGGTAATCCAGCATATGAGTCTACGGCCAAGCCTTAGACAAGATGCAGAAGGCTCTTGAGTTCCACCGCCGTGCTTTGAAGATAGCTAAGCACATTGGTAATCCAGCATATGAGTCTACGGCCCTCGGCAACATCGGGATTATTTGTATAAAACAACATGAACGTCAAAAGGCACTGGATTACTTCCATCAGGCTTTGCTGATAGCTGAGAAGATCGGTAATAAGTGGTTACAGACCATGGCTTTAAGTAACACCGGTGTTGTCTACTTTGCTTCAGGTGACCCTCAAAAGGCGCAGATGTACTTCGAGAAGGCTTTGGAAATAGATGAGAAGATGGGCAATCTCGAAGGTCAAGCCAATAACGTTTTAAACATCGGGAATGTCTACGATACCCTTGGCGACCCGCAGAAGGCGCTTGGGTATTATCAGCGTGCGCGTGAGATTTTTGTAAAGATTGGGGCAAAGGATAAAATTGCGGATTGCGACCACAACATTGCCCTTGCCAAACGCAATCTGGCCGAGCAATAGGAGGGCAGCCTCTCCAGGCTGCCCGGACACCCTGAGAGGGTGTCCTCCCATTTCAAATTTGCTCCGTTACCGTCGCCCTTCGGTCAAAATGCAAAATGTAGAATGCAAAGTGCTCCGAAGGATGGAGATTGCGGAACCATCGCATGGCATTAACCCAAGACAAAGCGTGCTTTTAATCCCCCTTCTTTTCCACCTTATTAAGGGGGACTTAGGGGGATTGTCATTGCGAGTTTCCGAAGGAAACGAAGCAATCTCATAGCACCTTCTTTTTATACTAGACTGGATTTGCGGTATTTCTGGTAAGAGCCATGAGATTGCTTCGATTTTGTCGGGCAAAATCTCGCAACGACGGTGTGTTTTAACTGCTGCCTTTATGTCGTTGCAAGGTTTTGAAGTGCGAACGCAGGGAGTAATCTCATGACGCCGTTTTTCTCCCTCATTGGTGGAGGGGATAAGGTGGCGGGGAAAGCGGTAATCCCCCCGGCCTGCGGCCACCCCCCTTATTAAGGGGGACTTAGGGGGATTCCTTTGATCACCTCCCCCTCGACGGGGTAGGGTAGGGTGGGGATGTTCACCCTCCCCTTTAATCCCCTCCCGTCAAGGGAGGGGTACGGTTTGGAGTGCAACAAGCGCCTGCATCAACCAATATCCTTCCCCTTGCAGGATAGCGTCTCGGACGGCGAGACAAGTGCCCCCGCCTGCACTACCGTCTAGTGTCGGGCAGGGAACAAAAAGGAGGGGGATAACCGACGATTGCAACGAATAATACTTCCCCCTCCCTGGTGGAGGGGGACGGCGCTCCTAGCGCCGGGGGGCGGGGTTGATGACGAAATACACTCAACCCTGACGTGCTGTCCGCGCCAGGCAAAAGCTGGCCGAGCAGAAGTAGCCCCAAGGGGCATTGCAAATATCAAATTTCAAATTGCAAAATGCAAAATGTAGAATGCAAAGTGCTCCGAATGGTGGAGCTTGCGGAGCAAAATTATTTCTAAATTGAAAACGGATGACGAGTAGCACTCAAACCTGACGCGAAATTTACCCCAGACGTCTGCTTCGCATCCGTCCGGGGACCCCGGAGTTTTGTCCCACTTTTGTCCACCTTTTGTCCCACTTTTGTCCACCTTTTGACCAGCTTTTTTTTACCCCACAAGATCGCTTCGCGCTCTTGCGGGGACCCCGTAATCGTGACGAGTGCGATATAAACCTAACCGGGTTTAAGGTGCGCCGAGTCGCGCAAGCGCCGCAAGATCGAGTCTTAGCGCCTCGCGCTCGCCGAAGCGCGAGCGGATCGGGTCGAGGGCATCTTTGTAAGCCCTTTCATTCCAATCCCTTGCGAAGCGGTCGGCGTTGGCCATCGAGCCGGCATAGAACCGCTGCCAGAGAAATGTGTAGGCCAGCAAGGCGTCCACGTAATGCTGCTTGAGGACGGCGTTGATTATA
>JAYELY010000098.1:0-3908 GCA_034717795.1 Caldifarciminota bacterium | reverse complement strand
CCGAGCCGGTCGTAGTAAAGGGTATCCTGCCAGTCTGCCCCCTTCCTCTGATCGATCCGTCTTGAAACGGTTGTCTTTATGGTCAACTCATTTAGAGGCGAGACCGTGAGGCCTAAAAGAGGCTCGATGTTCCTTGTATCAAGAGTATCTGTGTAATTTTCAAGGCCCAGACCCGCAAGCGGGATAAATATGCCTATGCGCGGATAGAGGTTGGCCTGCGCGCGTTGCCGTTCTTTTAGCCAGTTCGCCGAAAGATCAAAGAAGGGCGCGGTTGACGTCATCCCTGCCCTGAACTCGTGTTCTTCTGTCCAGAGATGCCCGCCCTGTGCCCCCAGTGTTAAGGACTGCACGGGAATCACAGTAACCCCAAGATTCTGTTCGTTGAAGCTTTGGGGCAACGAGTCGCGGTTCCAGCGATCTCCAGCGTCCGCATCATCACCGTCTGAAGGAATCCAAACCTCAGGGGTCTGTAATCTATGGTCAAGCTCTATCTGCAAGCGTTCGGTTTCAAGCCCTGTCCTCATCCGGTGCGCGTGGCCGAGGAGGGTATAACTTTCGTTGTAAAGATTCGGTGTTCGGCGCGAGCCTATGCCGGAGACGGAAAGATTCAAAGGTCCTATGTCTTCATCAAGGGATAAGAATAAGGCCTCCTCGCGCGAAGGAAGTGCGGTAAGTATCTCGGCCCGGTAGTCGCCCGCATCCGGCCCCAGGTAGCGGAAGAAGCCTGAATCAGGATCGAGCACATAGTCTCCTTCGGTGTCCGCGACCTTTCTGAAGCTTACCTCATAATCGCCTGCGTTGGGACCAGCCCATACGTAGTGGCGGTCCTCGATCACATAGCCGCCCTTGTTTTCGCCGACAAAACGTCCGCCTGCAAGCACCGCCTCGCCGCCTTTCGCGGTATCCAATACCGCCTGCTGCTCGCCCGACCAGGAGTGAAATAGGTGGGTGCGCGAGTCAGCCTCGCGGTAAAATACCCCTTCGAAAGGACCTGTATTGAACCCTGCAAGCTCGTTGTTTGAGCTGTAGTCCGTGCCTGAGTAGTTGTAATCCGCCTCAAGCCTTGACGTCGCATCTATCCTTCGATAATTTGTGAACGTTATCTCGCCCGTTGAGTAGTCTATCACGTAGTCCTTTTTGATACCTCTCTCCATGAGCCTGCCGTCCAGGTACACCCGTTCGCTCCCCGGAATCACGGGCTGATCCGACTCCCTTGAACCTATGAAATAAGGTCCCTGCTTGCCGTCTTCAGTCTTTAATACCTCACGTCCCTGTTTTGAACCGTCTATGCCGAACGCGCCCGCTGTTTTGAATCTGTTGAACGAAACCCCTCCTGTTGCGCCTTGCAATCTTCGCTCGATCGTTCCGTAACCTTGCAGGGGATGGGCAAGGTCAAGATCGCCCATGGAAAGCTTCCATTGATCCTGAGAAAGTCTTATCGCGATCCTGTCGAACTCCTCGATGCGTTCGGTCGTGCCCTCGGAAACGAACGTTCCTTCCTCGTCGGTAATGCAGGCCTGAACGTCAACCCCTGAAAGCTCGCCTGATACATTAACCGAAAGCCCCTGGTCAAGATCGCTTACCCCCTTCTCGTTTACCGATATTGAAAAGGTCTTTGATCCGTGCACCTCCAAAGCCTTCCGTGTTTGCACCGGTTGCCTTCTTGAAACCGAGTCGGATACAAAACGGGTTTGGGTAGTTGGCTTGTGGAGCATTACTGGAGCTAACGCGGTATCTGCAAGGCTCATGTAGCGGGTCTTCACTATCAAGGTCTCAGCAGGCGGTTCCTCAAGGCAAAGCGCCCCATCCCTTATCTCATACGCCGCGTCTATGGAGTCCATCTTAAACGTCCCTTCCACCACAAAAGGATAGATCAATGGATACTCGCTTCGTCCCGGCTCAAGGATAAGGGTCTCCTCGTGCGGTGTAAGAATCGAGGGCAGCAGTAGAAGTATCAATCCCATCCTTGTGCAGCTAACCCTCAGGCGTCGAGACCCGTAACACCCGTAACACCCGTAACACCCTCAACACCTTCCTCGAATCCAGCAATACGTAAAGACCTTTACTGTGCAAAGCTAGTTGAGAAGGGGCAAGCCGTTCAGCAGTCACCCCGGCGTCCTCGAGCTCTTCCGTCATTTCCTTGTCCAGGGTGGGTATCTTCTTATCTGCCAGATACAGGCTGTCTCCTATGATCCATACCGATCGAGGCAGGGTCTTGAGTTTGCGAATCTCAAGCTCCCTTCCCAAAGGCGAGAGCCGCCGTAGTTTGAACGCAGAAAGCACCCATACCTCGCCGTAGCGGTTGATTGCCGCGTCGTCAACGTCCTCGGCGATAACCCCTTTGCGCGATGTGCGCAGATCGAAAAGGGTAAGCGTGCGCCCTGCAAGGATGTAGCAGAGGGTTCCTTTTACAAGAATCCTTTCTGTCAGAAGAAAACGCTCGGGCAGGGGAAATTTTTCCCACCCCTTTTCTTCTTTTATTAATATCTCCTCGCCGGTTCTTGAAAGATACCCGAGCTTGCCCTCGGTCGTTGTAAAGATAGCCGAGGCAGGTTCCGGTAATTCTAACGTGTCCATCACCACGCAGAGAGCAAGCATAAGAATCGGCATCTGTTAAGCATAGCCGGTGCAGCCAGACTGTCAAGGCCGATTAAACCTTTGCGGGTTTGGCGTGTCCAACAGTTACGAATCAATCCTTTAATAAGGAGGAATAGTATGCTTAGAATAGCGGCAGCACTGCCCTTAATCCTGGCCGGTCTCTTCGGGGCGCCGCAGGGCCAGCATGGAGGTCCGGGGCACTTCGGTGGTCTGCGACTTGGCCTGCTTCTCACCCCCCAGGCCGCGGAGGAACTTGACCTTACCGCCGATCAGCAGGATAAGCTCAAGGAGCTTTGCTACTCCCATCAGGAAAAGGTGCTTGAGATAAAGCAGAAGATAGAGCGCGAGCAGCTTGAACTTAAAAAGCTCATGGATGCCGATGACCCTAACGAGTCCAAGATCAAGGCAAAGGTACGCGAGATAGGTTCTCTTAAAACCGATCTTCAACTGGCTCAGGTGGATACATACTTTGCCGTACGCAAGATACTCACGGACGAGCAGATAGAGAAGATGAAGAGCCTTCGTCATGCCGGACGCCGTGGTCCTGAAGGTTCAGGTCACGGCTCAGGAAGAGGAGAGAGGTCCCCTGCCCCTGAAAGATAAATCGCCTGGCCCGGGTTTACTAACCTAAGGCTTGACTAACCCCTCCTGCCTTGGTATGATGGCCGGTGTAAATAACCGGCCATCTTTTTTGTGGCCTTAAACATGGAGGAGCTTATGAAACGCATCGCGACTTTTTTCGTTATTGCCGCGATCCTTTGCCCATTATCCATGGATGCGGCGCGACGCACCAAGAAAACCTTTCCCTTGATGCTTGGTCCCAAGCTTTCGGTTGGATTCTTTGAAGGCGATGAGTCCCTCTATCCGGTCAGCTTCCAGGGCGAGGCGATGCTGAATCTTTACAAGAATCAAATCTGGGTGCGAACGAACATCCTTGAACTTACCGCCTACGAGAACTCGAACTATCTGGGTCTGAACATGGGTTCGCCGATTGAGGGGGTATTCATGGGCAGCTACAAGGATTGGCGTCCTTACGGCTTCGGAGGGCTGGGCATAGGCGTTACATCCATAATAAGCGATATCGGAGACATCACCTCTTCCCAGGTTTGGGTTACCTTGGGTGGCGGCGCAGCTTACGTTGTTTCGAGATACTCGCACTTCTTCGGAGAAGGCGGTGTTGATTTAAGCTATTATGCCGACGACTGGGATGTGCGTTTGTTTATAGGGATCGGCGCGCGCTTTGGACTGAGCTGGTAGCAAATTCTGCTCGAATACGTTGTATTCGGGGTTTAGCGCTTACTCGTACTATC
>JAYELY010000097.1:0-3940 GCA_034717795.1 Caldifarciminota bacterium | reverse complement strand
AAGGGAGGTAAGGAGTCCAGCTGATGTTTTGAACCTAGAGGAATAGGGTAAGTTTATGTGGACGCCGTAATCTGTAGCTGGTCGTATATCGGAGGAGGAGACAATGCGACAGACCCAACTGAACTGGATCGCCAACTTCATCTGGGGTATCGCTGACGATGTCCTTCGCGACATATACGTGCGGGGCAAGTACCGCGATGTCATCCTGCCCATGACGGTCATTCGCCGCGTGGACGGGGTCCTCGAACCGACCAAGGACGACGTGCTCAGGATGAAAAAGCAGCTCGATGACTCAGGCATCAGTAATCAGGACGCCGCGCTCTGTCATGCGTCCGGGCAGTCGTTCTACAATACCTCGCCCTTCACGCTCCGCGACCTGAAAGCGCGGGCTAGACAACAGCAGCTCAAGGCTGACTTCGAGGCCTACCTCGACGGCTTCTCGCCCAATGTCCAGGAGATCCTCGACAAGTTCAGGTTCCGCAACCAGATTCCCACGCTGGTGGAAGCGGACATTCTCGGCTACCTGATCGAGGAGTTCCTCAACCCCTCCATCAATCTGGGTCCGAAGCCGATCTACGACTCGGATGGCAATCAGAGGTTGCCCGCGCTCGACAACCACGGAATGGGTACCATCTTCGAAGAGCTGATCCGCCGCTTTAACGAGGAAAACAACGAAGAGGCCGGGGAACACTTCACGCCCCGTGATGTAGTGAAACTCATGACTGATCTGATCTTCCTTCCCATCGCCGACCAGGTGGAATCCGGCACCTACCTGGTCTATGACGGGGCCTGTGGAACAGGCGGCATGCTGACCGTGGCCGATGAGCGGCTCACAGGATTGGCTACGGAACACGGAAAGGATGTTTCCACCCACCTTTACGGCCAAGAGATCAATCCGGAGACCTTTGCCATTACCAAGGCCGACCTGCTGCTCAAGGGCGAGGGCGCCGAAGCGGAGAATATGGTCTATGGCTCGACGCTGTCCGCCGACGGCTTTCCAGTGCGGGAGTTCGATTTCATGCTCTCCAATCCTCCCTACGGTAAGAGCTGGAAGTCCGACTTGGAGCGCATGGGCGGAAAGAAAGATCTCACCGACCCCCGCTTCGTCATCGAACATGATGGCAATCCCGAATTTAGCCTCGTCACCCGCTCCAACGACGGGCAGCTCATGTTTCTGGTCAACAAGCTTAGCAAGATGAAGCACAATACCCCGCTCGGGAGCCGCATCGCCGAGGTACACAACGGATCGTCCTTGTTTACCGGCGACGCCGGTCAGGGCGAAAGCAACATCCGCCGTTGGATCATCGAAAACGACTGGCTAGAGGCGATCGTAGCGCTTCCGCTGAACATGTTCTACAACACCGGCATTGCCACCTACATCTGGGTGCTCTCCAACCGTAAACCCGAGCACCGCCGAGGGAAGGTGCAGTTGGTCGATGCGACAAAGTGGTATCAGCCACTGCGCAAGAACCTGGGCAAGAAGAACTGCGAGCTGTCCGACGACGACATCCAGCGTATTTGCGACGTCTTCCTTGCCTTTGAAGAGACCGAACAGTCGAAGATCTTCCCCAACAAGGCGTTCGGGTACTGGAAAATCACCGTTGAGAGGCCGCTGAAATTGCGGGGAATCGAGCCGGACAAAGTCTATTCAGCCAAGGAAATCAAGGCATTCAAGGCCAATGGACAGCAGGACGAAAGAGGTATCCCTGTTGTCAAGAAAATCCATAAGAAAGCGGAGCCGGACCCCTTGCACGGCCTCTATGAAGTCGAAATTGACGGCAAGGCTTGTGTAGTGGAATACGAACCGGACAAAGAACTGCGCGACACCGAGCAGATTCCACTGTTAGAAGACGGCGGCATTGAAGCGTTCCTCCAGCGCGAAGTCCTGCCCTACGCTGCCGACGCCTGGTACCTCGCCGATAAAGTCAAAATTGGCTACGAGATCAGTTTCACTCGTTACTTCTACAAACCGCAGCCCATGCGAAGCCTCGAAGAGATCCGGCTTGACATCCTGGCGGTGGAGAACGAAAGCAAAGGACTGCTGGACGAGATTATCGAGGAGATGAATTGATGGTCACCCAACGTTATTCCGTCACCCCACATCCCATTGAAACTCTGCTTACGTGGGTGAAATCAGGGGAGATCGCCATTCCCGAGATCCAGCGCCCCTTCGTCTGGGGCTCCACCAAAGTTCGCAACCTACTCGACTCGCTTTACCGGGGCTATCCGGTTGGCTACTTGATTTCGTGGCGCAACCCAACGGTGAAGCTCAAAGACGGCTCACTATCCGCTGGCAAGCGCATCCTCATCGATGGGCAACAGCGGATCACCGCTCTGATGGCGGCCCTTCTCGGGCAGGAGGTAGTGACCAAGGATTACGAGACGGTCCGTATTTGCATAGCCTTTCATCCTGGCGAGGAACGATTCGAGGTTTTCAACCCGGCCATCGCCAAGGACAAGGCCTGGATCGATGACGTAAGGAAGATCTTCGACCCAGACGCGGACCTCATCGAGCTGACCGAGCAGTACGTCGAGCGCAACGAGGGCGCAGACCGCAAGGCGATCGGCAAGGTGTTCCAGAAGGTCGGCAAAATTGTCAACAACCATGTGGGCCTAATAGAGCTGGCTGAGGACCTCGACATCGAGACGGTCACCGAGATCTTCATTCGCGTGAATTCGGCCGGCACCGAGCTTTCGCAAGCGGACTTTGCTATGTCGAAGATTGCCGTTAACGAGACCTTCGGTGGGAATATGCTTCGTAAGGCCATCGACTATTTTTGCCACTTGGCTGTAGCACCGGAGTACTTTCCAAGCATCGAGAAGGGGGACCCGAAGTTCGCAAAGTCGGAGTTCCTGCCGAAAATGCAGTGGCTCAAGGACGTCAACGACGACCTCTACGACCCGACCTACACGGACATGCTGCGCGTGGCCTTCACCTCGGAGTTCGGGCGCGGTAGGCTCCGGGATCTGGTCGCGTTGCTCTCGGGACGCAACTTCGAGACACGCGAGTACGAGGAGGCCATCGCAGAAGCATCTTTCGCCAAGCTGAAGAACGGCATCGAGGCCTTTATGAAGAAGACCCACTTTGACCGCCTCACCATGATCCTGCGTTCGGCGGGGTTCCTGACGTCCAATCTCATCCGCAGCCAGAACGCCGTCAATTTTGCCTACATCCTCTATCTGCGCGGGCGTGCCGAGGGTATGCCCGCCGCCGACCTCGAGCGCCTGGTGCGGCGTTGGTACGCCATGTCGATCCTGACGCGGCGCTATTCCAGCAATCCCGAGACCGCTTTCGACGTCGACATCCGACAGGTCGAGGCCCAGGGGTTGGTGGCCTACGCCGAGGCTGTCATCGAAAACGAGCTGCCGGATACCTTCTGGACTGGCATGCTGCCTCAATTGATGGAGACCTCGTCGGCACAGAGCCCTTATTTCATCGCCTACCAGGCAGCGCAGGCTCGCCTTGGCGACAAGGGCTTTCTTTCGACCGACATTACCGTGCGTGACCTACTGCTCAACCGAGGCGATAAGCACCACGTCTTTCCGCGCAAGTATCTGCAGAAGCAGGGCCTGAGCCGCGGCCGCTACAACCAGATCGCCAACTTCGTCATCGCCCAGAGCGAGATTAACATCGCCATCGGCGACACGGCGCCCGAGAGCTACTTCGCCAAGCTCGTCGACCAGGTGAACGGCGGCGTGAAGCGTTACGGAGGCATCGTGGACCGCGAGCGCTTGCAGGAGAACTTCGCCCAGAACTGCCTGCCCGCAAGCCTGCTTGATGGTGAAATACCCAACTATGACGACTTCCTCAGCAAGCGCCGCCGCCTGATGGCACTGCGGATCAAAGAGTGGTTCGAGGTGCTGTCATGATCACCAACCTCAAACCTTATCCCAAGATGAAGGACTCCGGTGTGGAGTGGCTGGGGGAGGTGCCGGAGCA
>JAYELY010000096.1:0-3983 GCA_034717795.1 Caldifarciminota bacterium | reverse complement strand
AAGTGGAACCCTGATTTAGTTCCAATCTACGGATGCCTTGCTTCTTGCGATCGTTTTGCCGTATGCCACCAGTTTGTCGTTGCGAGGAGCGTAGCGACGAAGCTCCGAAGGACGACGCTTGCGGAGTTCCGAAGGGCGACACTTGTGGAGCAATCTTTCAATCTTCAATCTTCTAATCTGCAATATTTCAATCTTTAATCTGTAATTGCGACGAAGTCGCCTCCCTGCCGTTCGCCGTCAGCCGTGAGCCGTATGCTGTCAGCCGTCAGCTACGATTACTCCCCGGGAGGCGGCAGGATGGGCAGGGTGCGTGTACTTTCCTTAGTCTTGCGGACTTCCAGTTCCGAGACAAGGATACTTGGCGCTACCACCGAGCCGGTTCCGAACGAGGTGCTCCAGGCCCCGGTATCGTTTCCAACAGCGATGATCTTGCCCAGGGTCGCCAAAGGCGAACTTGACAGAACCTGTACCCCTCTCAGGAGTTCCTCTCTGCCGTCGGTATATACCTTATAGATCGCCACCGGCTGGAATTGACCTAAAACCCGGCGTCCTTCCCCTTCGTTTTCTCCTGAAAAAGAGTAGATGACCCTTCGTCCCGACCTGGATTCAGGGAGTCGAACTGAGGTTACCAGAAGCCCGTACGGTTTGTCTTGTCTTTTGCACTCTGCAATCAGCCGGCTCTTCAGTTGGGCAAAGGTCTGGGAAGCCGAGGATTCTAAAATGAGATTCCCGATCTGGACCCCGTCCCTGGAATGGCCGTTGGACTTATCAAACCCCTTTACCGGCGCGCGGGAGAGCAGGAAGTTGCGCAGCACCCCTTTCTCTATAAGATTGACCTTCTGTGCAGCAACCCCTTGATCGTCAAACCGGTAATGACCCACCAGGGTGAGACCTTTATAAGTGTCTATCGTGGGATCGTCATAGACCGAGATGGAGGGTAAGATAACTCGTTGACCCACCTTGTTTTGCAGTCCTCCGCCTTTTTCCCACAGCTTCTTATCGGCCTTTAACAAGGGCGCAAGCACCGCTGAGACGAACGCGCCTGATGCCTGGGCTTCGATGAGCACCGGACCGGCATATTGTTCGCATGCCTCGGCATCTCTGAGGGTTAAGATACGCTCGGCCATCCGGGTAATTTCTGCTTCAATTTGAGCCTCATCAAATGTCCCATCGTAGCTGTAGAATCTCTGAAAGTCCCTTAAAGGCATCCCGTCTTCTGCCCGGGTGCAAGCTTCAATCTCGATCGAATATAAGAGGTCTCCGTCCTGTATTTTTGAACCCTCGCTCGAAACGAAGTAGACAGTCTTCGCCTGGGCATCGAACCTGACCCTTGAGATTAGGATGTCTTCATATTCTGCAAACAGGGCAGAGCAGCGCTTAATACGCGGTTCCCATTCCTTCCTGTCCACCAGAACCCTTGTCTCATCTCCTATGTAGACTTCCGGGTCTTCCTGGCTGAAATCCGGGGGTCTCTCCTCCTCCTCAGGATTCAAGGCAATCTCTTTCGATTTTTTTGCATAGTCCTCGACCGCCTTCTTGTAGTAATAGTCCGTGGCAAGCCAGAGCTGGTGCTTCAGGCCTGTGGTGTCGTCGTCTATCGGAACCTGCATGTTTGAATACTTCCACTCATCCGGATCGTACGACCATCTTTGTTTCTTTACGCCGCTGTTATCGAGCTCGTAGCTTCCCACGCGCAGATCTACGGATAGCCTGCGGTTTCGGGATTCATCGGATTGGGTAACTGCCCCCAGGCTTGCCTCGACCGTGACATAGGTCTGATCGGTAACCCGGTAGCTGATGAAATACGGCTTCTGGTGCCCCTCCATCTCGAGGTTCTGCATACAGCGGTTGAGCTCCGATTGCATTGCTGAAAGGATAGGGTTCTGGGGAGCGGCCCAGACAAGACTGCAGATCGCTAAGGATAGAATCAAGTATTTAATGACTTTCATCTTCGCCTCCTTCACATTTCAGGTGATTGGTTCCCGTTTTCCTCACCAAAGGGCGGTGGAAGGATGGGTGGTTTCTGAATGCCTGCAGGCTCCTTGGCGATCTCGATCTCACTTAACAGGATACTGGGTGATACAAGTGCAACCGGAATAAACCCGGATTCGGCACCGCAGAAACCGTTGAATACACGAGGATCGTCGCCGGTCGCCGCTATCTTGCCTAAAACAGTCAGTGGTGTTCCACCGAACTTCACCCCCCGAACCAGCTCCTGGCTGCCGGTTTTTGCATCGATCCTGTAGACCAGGACCGGATTGGATTCGAACGCCTCCATAAACCCGCGGCCTGTAATAGTTCCGCCGCCCTCTGACCTCACAAAGATCAGGCCGTAGGGTTTTTTCTGCTTTCGGCACTCCTTCAGGAGAAGCTTTTTTAATTTCGGGAAGGGCGTAGGTTTTGAGGTCTCCAGTATCAGATTCCCCTGTCTTGCGACCGGGACGTCGCCGTAACCCACCGACTGCATCATCGCCCGGCCATGGCCGTTGGATTCAGGAAACCCTTTTATCGGTCTTCGGGAACACAGGAAATCCACAAGGATTCCGTCCTTTACCAGTTCGGTGCGCCTTGCGGCAACTCCTTCGTCGTCGTAAAGGTAGTGGCCATTCAGCGGCTCGCCCTGGTATTCTTTGATGGCTGCATCGTCATAAAGTGAAATGAAAGCGGGCATTATCTTCGCGCCGACCTTGTCCTTGAAGGTCTCGCCGTACACCTTGGACTCAAGCCGGTGCGACTCCATGCGGTGCCCGTAGGTCTCGTGGATGAACACACCCGCAGCCTGGCTCTGAATAAGGGCAGGGCCGACGTAGGCCTCCATCACTGGCGCATCCCGCAGGGCTATGACCTCATTGATCAGGGCCTCGATCTCACCTTGCACTACCTCCTCTGACGGCAGGTCTTCCTCTGTCCAGCCGAAGAAGTTGCGGTAGCTTTTAACCCACATCCCGTCAGAAGCCTGGGTTGAGGCGCTGATGCGCAGCCAGCAGGAAACCTTGCCCTGCTGGATCTGAGAGCCTTCACTGGAAGCAAAATAGTCGTTGCGCGCCTCGACCGAGAACGAAACAGCCGACTCCAATATCTCAGGATGTTTCTTGAACAGTGCCGAGTAGCGCTTCACCTTCTCTTCCCATTTCGACCTGTCAACTGCCAGGCTTGCCTCATCGCCGATATATGTAACCGGCTCGGAGCGGGAAAAGTCGTCTGACCGCTCCTCCTCAACCTCCCGTGCGCGCTGCCCTTCCTTGTCCGCGTACTGCTTGAGCGCCCACTTGTACCGCATATCGGTAAGCAACCACAGCGCATGTCTCAAAAGATCAGCCTCATCGGTCAATGGCACAGGAACTTTCCCATACTCCGCATCATGCTCTTGTTTATCTTCATCCCAGCTGTAGACATCCTCAGGCGCAGGCATGTTGTCAAAGGTGTAATCGCCCACGCGAACCTGAACGTTCAGGAACCGGTAATGCTCATCGTCTGCATCCATTAGCGCGCCCAGGCTGGCCCTGGTTGAAAACTCTTTCCGGTCTACCAGAAGGTAGCTTATGAAGTACGGCGGCTTCTCGCCCTCAAGTTGAAGTTTGGACATTGAGCGGTCAAGCTCGGCTTGCATTGCGTTGAGGATTGGATTGGCCCCGGCCCGGAGTGTTGCGAACCCTAGAAATGCTATGACGAGCAATATCTTTGCTCTCATTATCGCCTCCTTTTATGGATGCCTAACTCTACTCCTTTTCTACTTCTTGTCAAGCGTCCGCAGGGTGACGCTTGCGGAGCTATCTTCTAATCTTCAATCTTCCAATCTGTAATTTGCAATGCTCGGCGCAGCCGAGATTGCGGTTTGGTGATATGACGGGGCTAGCGGGATAACTACCAACATGGTGGTACAGAGATTGGATATGTAGGTTAGTCAGTTTTTTGTTAGTGTCAAGTGATTTAACCATATCGGCCTCAATAATAACGGGATGAAGTATCAGCACCCCGGGGTC
>JAYELY010000095.1:0-3996 GCA_034717795.1 Caldifarciminota bacterium | reverse complement strand
CGATTCCAACCCGGGACCGAAGGTCTTTTTTGTCCAACCGCCTTGCATTTCTTCCGTCAACCAGGATCTTTCCCTTCTGGATCTCGTAGAACCGGCACAGGGTGTTGATGATGGAGGTCTTGCCGGCCCCGGTCGCCCCCACGATAGCCACCCTTTCACCGGGCTTTACCTTGAAGTTTATACCCTTTAACACCCAGTCGTCGTCGTTGTAGGCGAACCACACGTCGCGGAACTCGATCTCGCCCTGAATGCTGCGGGGCAGCTTGCGCCCCTTGTACTCCTCTTCGGGTTCGTCGACAAGCATGAAGATGCGCTCACCCGAGGCCATTGATTCCTGCAGAAGCTGGAACTTCTCGGCAATGTCGCGGATGGGCTGGAAGAATATCTCCACAAAAGCCAAGAAGGCGGCAAGGTGTCCAATGGATACGTCGGTCGGTATTATCTTGATCCATACCGCGCCGAACCACAGCAAAGCGGCAACCGCGGCAAAGGCGAGGAAATCGATAAGTGGGCGGAACACCGCAAACACCATGATCTGGCCGTAGTGCGCCCTGAAGTAGCTTTCGTTGATCTGGTTGAAATCGGAAAGCCGCTTGCGCTCCCTGCTGAATATCTGAATCACCTTGATCCCTGAAAGGTTCTCGGCAAGGAACGCGTTGATGCGCGCAAGGCGAACCCTGACCTTGCGGAAAGCGCTGCGGAGCATGCGGCGGAAAATCACGGTCACCACCGCCATGGGGGGAACGACGGCAAAAAGCACCAGTGACAGACGCCAGTTCTGTACGAGGGGCAGATAGATGAACAACCCTATGATCAGAAAGCCGTCGTAGAAGAAGCTGGTGACGATGTCGGAGAAGAACTGATTGAGCTTCTCCACGTCGTTGGTGGTGCGGGTTACCAGTCGGCCCACCGGATTTTGATCGAAGAACTTAACGGAAAGTCTCTGCAGATGGGCGAATATTTTCACCCTGAGCCGGTGCATGGCCCGCTGCCCGGCAAAGAACATCATTAACGTCTGACCGAATCCGAATATCAACTGGCCAAAGGCAAGCAAAACGAAGAAGATGGAAAATCGTACCAGCCCCCGCCAATCGGCGTCGCGAAGCACAAGCAGTATCTTCTTGGGGAAGGGATCCGTTTCCTTATCATGGTGCCTGAACTCGCTGTAGGGAACGAGATATTTCTCCTCGCCGATCGTGCGATATCTTTCCAAGACCTCGGGACTCAAGGTCTCTTTCGCCTTTGTTTGGTCAAGCAGGTAGTATTGCGCTTTGTCAGCCATTCTCGATTCGGCATCCTCGATCTCTTCCAGATGTCTTACCGATTGATAGTGAATGGCATAGGTGGAATCTGACACCGGAAGAAGATATTTGCCGTATTCAGCCGCCTCCTCCGGGGAAAGAACAATCAGACGGTACACCTTGAACAGGTAGTCGTCGATGGCTATCTGGCGAACCGTTGGCATGACCAGCCTGGTGCCGGCAAGAATGAGCGCCAGGAGCCCTCCGACCGCCATCATCCACCAGTCTTTTTTCAAAAACTTCAAAAGACGGGCGACGATCCGGGAATCGTATATCTTGCCTAGCTTTTCTTCCTCATGAGAAAACATCATAACCTCTTAGAGATGATTGATCCGCTGGAAGATTTGCTCTGCCATGTTCGACCGTTGGCTTATCCCTCAACAACAACTGTTCTGGTGCGATCTTTTTTGCTCGGCAAAAAAGGAGCATGATTACGAGATACCCTGCAGCCTTGCGAATAGCGCGTACAGGCCGTCTTTGGCTATGAGTTCGGCGTGAGTGCCGCGTTCAGCTATGCGTCCCTCGTCCAGAACCAGGATCTCGTCGGCGAACGCCAGGCTGCGCGGCCTTGCCGAGATGATGATCACCGCACGCTGGCGCATTATTTCCTTGAGTGCGGTGAGGATCTCGATCTCGGTGTCGGCGTCCACCGCGGAAAGCGCGTCGTCGAGAATCAAAATCCTGGGGTCGGTCAGCACCGCCCGGGCGATGCTCAGGCGCTGCTTCTGCCCGCCTGAGACCGTTACGCCCCGCTCGCCCAACACCGTATCGTAGCCCTTGGGGAACTCTTGTATCTCCTCGTGTATCTCTGCAATCTTCGCTGCCCTCTCTATTTCTTCCTGGCTGACTTCCCTCTTTACCCCGAAGGCGATGTTCTCGGCTACCGTCTCCGAGAAAAGGAAGGTGTCCTGTGGAACCATACCTACAGCACCTCTGAGTGTCTTGAGCGGGATCCGGGTGATCTTGCGTCCGTCCACAGTTATTGAACCTTCAGGCGCTTCATACAACCGGGGAATCAGCGACACCAGGGTGGATTTACCAGAACCAATGGTGCCGATAATACCCAGAATCTTTCCCGGATGGAGCTTGAAGCTGACATTCTTCAGGGCAGGGTACGGCATGTCGGGGTAGTGGAAGGTGAGACGCTTGAACGTAACCTTACCCTCTATCTCCTTGATGGGAAGGGTTTGGGGGGTATCGGCTATCTGAGGCTTGGTTGCAAACAGCTTGTTTAAACGCCCCATGGCCGCGGCACCGCTCTGCAGAAGGTTCATTAGCCACCCGATGGCCATCATCGGCCACAGGATTACGTTGATGTACATGGGCAGGGCCACAAAGGAGCCGATACTCAGCTCGCCCAGGATAACCTCTCGACCACCCAGGAACAGGATGAGGAACATCGATACGCTGGCCAGGAATCCCACCATGGGGAACATTACCCCCCATATCTTGAACAGATTGATATTCTTCTTCACGTAGTCCCTGCTCACGTTCCTGAACTCGGCTGTTTCACCGTCCTCCTGCACGTACGCCTTCACCACCCGGATGCCTGACAGATTCTCGGTGACCTTTGCCATCATCGAGGAGAACGCATCACGAACCGCTCTCCACCGGTGGCGCAGCAGACCGGCAAACCTTCCAACGAAGATAAGAACCACTATCAGAGGAATCAAGGTGAATAGAGTGAGCTTTGCAGTGGTCGGGAATTCCAGCAGAATCATGCCCACAATCGCGGCAATGCCCTGGAAGAAGATATCCACCACTATGATGGGACCGAAGGTTATTGAGCGCCTCAGATGCTCGACATCCTCGGTGGAGTGAGCCATGAGATCGCCTACCTGGCGCTTGTCGTAGAAGGAGAACGACAACGACTGGAGATGGTCAAACAGGTCGTGCCGCAGATCCGTTATCACCCGAACCCCGGTCCCGGAAAGCCACCGCCTCCAGAAGTAACGCCCCAACGCGATAAAGAATCCAATGACAAGGTAAATCACCACGTTGACGGCAATGAACCCCAGGGTAACGTCGGGCTTCAGGGCGTTGATGACAACGGCGAGAAACTTGATCAACACCACCTGGCCGATATCCACGATCGCCAGGAAGATGAACCCGCCGATAATCTTGGCCCAGTGACCTTTCAGGTAGGGCAGAATCGTTTTGAATGAACGAATCCCCATGACCTGAGATTGATTTGAGCGCATAAGCGCAAAGTTTACCTTCTTAAGTTTGATTTGTCAACGATTCCTGCTCCTTTTGGCGGCTCACGGCTGACAGCTGACGGCTGACAGCTCACGGCTGACGGCTCACAGCTGACAGCTCACGGCGGTCATTGCACTCCATATAAGCCGCTTAAACAATCTGCGTCCATCTGCGTAATCTGCGGATAAAGAAAAATGGCTTAGATAATCTGCGTTCATCTGCGAAATCTGCGGATAAAGAAAAAGGCTTAGATAATCCGCGTCCATCTGCGATCCGAAGGAGAACGACTGCAGAGAGTTCTAATCTGCGGATAAGAAAAAGGCTTAAACAATCTGCGTCCATTTGCGAAATCTGCGGATAAAGAAAAAAGGCTTAGATAATCTGCGTTCATCTGCGTAATCTGCGGATAAAGAATTCGACCGGCTTGACATCCTTAGTCGCGGGTCTATCCTTAAGCCGAAAGGAGAGCCATGCTTGCACAGTTTACCATCTTCCC
>JAYELY010000094.1:0-4007 GCA_034717795.1 Caldifarciminota bacterium | reverse complement strand
AGGCCGCGCAACCGGCTTCTTTTGTGGGCGCTTAAGGGGGATTACGAGGCCTTCTTTCAAAGCGAGGTGCGAAGACGCAGGGAACTGGGGTATCCTCCCTACCGCAGGCTGCTTCTGTTCGAGGCCGGACGCAGAAACGTATGGGATGCGGAAAAGCTTCTGGAGACTATCAAGCACGAGGGGGCCGAAGCCTTGGGGCCGTACCGGGGCAGAAGGGGCAGGAGCCGTATTTTGGTTAAGTTACGCCGCGACCTTAAGCCCGCTGATCTAATAGACGCCCGCACCCTGTACAAATCCGGCTGGCAGGCAGAGGTTGACCCGACCGAGATATTGTAAGCACATCATCACCTCCCCCTTGACGGGGGAGGATAAAGGAGGGGGTGAGGGGGTGATGGCTTCACCCTTTATTGACAACCTGATAGAAACTACGTATTATTTGCTATGCTCAAGAAGAAAGCCGAAGAGCGAACCGAACTTCGCACAGGCGTAATCTACTGCGGCGACAACCTGGACGTTATGGAGCGCCTGCCCTCGGAGTCCATTGATCTGATATACATTGATCCGCCGTTCTTCTCCAACCGACACTACGAGGTGATATGGGGCAACGGCGCTGAGCTTCGCGCTTTCGGCGATCGCTGGAAGGGAGGCATCAACGTTTACGTGGAGTGGATGAAGGAGCGGTTGATCGAGATGCACCGGCTCCTGCGGCCTACCGGTTCCATCTACGTTCACCTCGACTGGCACGCGGTGCACTACATAAAATGCGAGATGGACGACATCTTCGGGATGGGGAATTTCCTCAATGAGATTATTTGGTGCTATAGTGTTGGAGGTAAGTCGAAGAGGCGATGGGCTCGGAAACACGACACGATATTGTTTTACGCTAAGTCGGGCAAGTGGTTCTTCGACGGCAAAGCGGTTGGAGTGAAACGAAAAACAGGTAGAAAGAGCTTCGGAGGAATCATTGGAGTTGACAAGCAAGGCCGCCGATATCAAGATAAATTAGTCAAAGCCACTGGTAAGTATTATCGTTATTACCTCGATGAGCCAAAGATCCCTGAAGACTGGTGGACAGATATTAATAGCATTCAGTCTCAATCCGCCGAACGGCGGGGCTATCCAACCCAAAAGCCGGAAGCCTTGCTGGAACGCATCATAAAATCTTCATCAAAAAAGAATGACATAGTTGCGGATTTCTTTATGGGTGGAGGAACAACATTAATAGTAGCTGAACGGCTTGGGCGTCGCTGGATAGGTTGCGACGTTTCGCCTATTGCATGCAAGGACAGCAGAAGGGAAATCAAGAAGGTAGTTAAGGAAGATCGGGACATCGAGATAATCGGGATGCCGCACGGACTTGATGAACTCAAGGCTATGGACCCGTTTGAGTTCCAGAACCACATCATCGTTGACCTCCTGCACGGCACCTGCTCGCGCACAAAGTCCGCGGACTACGGCATAGACGGCCATGATTTCGGCCACAACCCGGTGCAGGTCAAGCAGTCCGAGCACGTTGGCAGGCCGGTGGTGCAGAAGTTTGAATCCACCGTCCGCAGAGAAAAGCGTAAAAAGGGAATCATCGTCGCCTTCTCCTTTTCAAAAACCGCTTACGAGGAGGCGGCACGCATCAAACTTGACGAAGGAATCGAGATAGAGCTACGCAAAGTCCAGGAGTTGATCGCCGATCACTACCGTCGCATGGGCAGGCAATAAAAAGGCCGACCTTGCGGTCGGCCCCAATAGATTAATGGATTCGCTTATTCCTCTTCCCAGTCCTCTTCCCAGTCTTCTTCTATCCTGTCTTCTCCTACCTTTTCGTATCCGATGAAGAAGTTGATGCCCAGGATGGGTGTGTGGGGATAGAAGCCGTCTACGTATACGTCGTCGTAAGCGCCAACGGCCTCCCATGAAGCGCCTGTCTCAAGCGGCACCAGGTAGCGCGCCTTAGCCTCAAGTCCCAGCACGACGCGGCCTTCGAACTTCCAGTAGTAAGCGAGTCCAACACCGGCAGCAAGGGAGAAGTTATTATACTCGTATGAGCGAGATTCGCCGTCGCCGTCATCGGGTGAGCCGAATCCTGTTCCAATCTCCGCGATTCTGAGGTGAATATTATAGTCGCCCATCCCGATAACAGGCCTTAAGCGCAGGTGGTCTGAGAGGTCTATGATGTAGCCGAACTCAGTGAGATTGATCTCGTGGCGGAACGCGGCCTTGTAGTCGCTGCCCGAGGCGGTCTGCCAGGAATAGGAATTCCCTCCGCCGATGGTAAAGTTCCAGAGCCTGAGAATAATCGGGGTCGCAAGCCCCACCTGGTAAGGAGCAATGTTCGGGATGTTGTATGCGGAGAGGGCTTCGTGCATGGAATTCATGTTGGTCAGGGTGCCGGCGATACCCGGGCCACCGTAGATGCCCCACTCAAAACCAAACCCCATGGCTGCCAGCAGGCAAATAACGAGTATAATGCGTTTCATTACCACTCCTCCCGCTCGTCGTCATTCGTTTCATCCTGGAAGCTGCCGCCGAAGACAACCCCAACGGAGACGAAGGGACCATCCATGCTGAAGCTCACTGCATCCTTATCTATCGAGCAGCCGTGTTCATCCCACCAGTCGGAGTCATAGATGGGATAGAGATAGCCGCCCTTGAGGTTCAACCCGCCGAAAGCGGTCTTGCGTTCGTTGGCAGGGAAGAGAAACGTTATGTCGACGCAAGCGCCTGCATTGACGAATCCCTTGCCCACGTCGTAGCTTTCGTCGTCTGCAAAAAAGTCGTCGTTGGCGGTGTCACCGTCAGCCGGTGGACCAAAACCGCCGCCTGCGCGGTAACGGCCGATGTGCAGTCCCAAACCGCCGCCTCCTATCTGAATCGCCGGCCCTATCAGGACTATATCCGCGATGTTGAAGCGGTAGCCGAACTCGCCGTAGCCCATCCCGTAGCCCATGATGACCTTAGAGCTGTCGCCTGCGGCCTCCTTGAAGAAGCCCGCGCCCCAGCCGCCTATAGAGATGCCCTCTACAAAGCCTTTACCCTGGCCGCCTATAAAGAAAAGGGGGCCGGAGAACTCAGGGCCGCGCGAACCGCCATAAACAGCATCGTTGTAGCGATCGAGCTCGGAGTTGAGCCCCTCGAAGCTCGGCATCATTCCTATTGCCATCGGGCCGCCGAAACCGCCTGCATTGACGGCAAACGCCGCCACGACAGTTGCCAGTGCGATTACTATGGCGCGTTTCATCTGCAGCCTCCTTAAGGGTTTACGTACCTTGATCCAATATCTATCCTTAAAGCCTCCCTCCACCGGAGGCTTTTATGTGATGTTAAGACGAATTCTACCCCTTAAGGTTGCGAAAGTCAACTGCCCAAAACTGCCACAACCAAGTCAGGTTTGAGTGCAACTCGTCGCAAAAAAGCTGGACAAAAGTTGGTCAAAAGGTGGACAAAAGATGGACACCAGACCGGGCAAAGCTGGTCAAAAGCTGGACAAAAGCTACCCAAAAGGTGGACAAAATGGGGCGATTTTGGGGTATTTTTGAGGTTTTTGTGGTGAATCCCCGCCCCCTTAATCCCCCTCCACCAGGGAGGGGGAGTTAATGGATCAGGATCACCTTGTGAGTGGTTGCTGACGCGCCGCACTCAACCCTGACGAAATACACGCCAGGCGAGTGCCCCGCGTCCGAGGAATGAACGGTATGTGGTATTAAGGAGTCAAAACGTAGGGGCCGGTTTTTAAACCGGCCCGAATATTATGATGCGGGCCGACCTAAAGGTCGGCCCCTACGAACTTTTACTTCCTCCCCCTTGATGGGGGAGGATAAAGGTGGGGGTGTCATTGCGAGCGAACGTAAGGTCGCGAAGCAATCTCATACTTCTAAGTTGGTGCTATGAGATTGCCGCGTCGCTCGTGTCAAAACACTCGCTCCTCGCAATGACGGGGACGCCTGCGGCGTCCATCCCCTCCCCCTTTGTCCCCCTCCACCAGGGAGGGGGAATTTAAACCCCACGACCGCCCT
>JAYELY010000093.1:0-4020 GCA_034717795.1 Caldifarciminota bacterium | reverse complement strand
TAAGCTATTATGCCGACGACTGGGATGTGCGTTTGTTTATAGGGATCGGCGCGCGCTTTGGACTGAGCTGGTAGCAAATTCTGCTCGAATACGTTGTATTCGGGGTTTAGCGCTTACTCGTACTATCGAAACTGCTTGTCTCCAATAGAGCAATTAGTTTACTTTTTGCTTGACAACAGGCTCCTCTTGCGTAGATTCAGTAAATAATCTAAGAAGGAATGGTGAGAACCGGAAAGTACCTCATATTTTTAATCACCGTCGTCTCTGGTTTAGCGTGCGTAAAGGTGAAGGAGGAATGGGTTGCACGTTACGACGGACCCGGAAACGGTTGGGATTTAGTAACAGCCTTAACCCTGGATGCGCAAGGTAATGTTTATGTCACCGGCATGAGTGTGAACCCTGAGGCAAACTTTGACTTCGCGACCATCAAGTATAATACTCAAGGCGAAGAGCAATGGGTAGCATTATACAACGGGAGCGGAAACGGAGGGGATGGCGCAAGAGCGATAGCCGTTGACCCTTCTGGCAACGTGTACGTTACAGGTATGAGCACAAGTCAAAACGACAACCATGATTACGTAACCATTAAGTACAATTCCCAGGGCAAGGAGGAATGGGTTGCACTTTACAACGGTCCCAGTAATGGCTGGGATGATGCAAAAGCCCTGGCACTGGACCATGAGGGTAACGTATACGTTACAGGGACGAGCTGGGATTCAATCTCCCACGAAGATTATTTAACCATCAAATATAGTCCGCAAGGCGAAGAAAAGTGGGTTGCACGATGCAACGGGCCTGAGAATGGTTCCGATATCGTAAGCTCCTTAGTCGTCGACGTTTCGGGTAATATCTACATTACAGGCTGGGTTCGTTCAGAAAAATTCAATCACGATTATGCAACTGTCAAGTACAATTCGCAAGGCGAGGAGCAATGGATTGTACTACACGGCGGTATTGGGAAATACATGGATATACCAACGGGCTTAACAGTGGACGATGAGAGCAACGTTTACGTTACAGGACGTTGTGTAAACGACAACTCAGACTATTGCACTGTCAAGTACAGTCCCCAAGGCCTGAGACTATGGTTTGCCTGCTATAACGGACAGGGAGACGGCACGGATGAGGCAAATGCCCTGGCCGTGGATGAGAAGGGCAACGTTTACGTTACAGGTAGAAGCCAAAATGAAAATGACAACTACGACTATGCGACCATCAAATACAATACTGAAGGGAAAGAGCAGTGGGTTGACCGATACAGCGGCCCCGGAAATCGCTGGAATGCAGCTACAGCCCTGGTGGTAGACACATCGGGCAACGTCTACGTTACAGGAGAGATCGAAAAAAGAAAGTCCGACAATGATTATTGCACCATCAAGTACAACCCCCAGGGCCAGAGAGAATGGATTATATACTACAAGGGAAATGGTTGGGATGGAGCAGAAGCCATAGCTGCTGATGTTTCGGGAAACATCTACGTTACAGGTACAAGTGAAAACAGGAATGACAACAAAGATATTGTTACCATCAAGTACAGCCAGAGGTAAAAAAGGGGGAGATAATTGAAAATCGAAAAGGGCCTTATATTGGTAGTAGCCATAGCCTCAGCAATCGCTTGCAAGCAGTAAAGGAAGAATGGGTAGCCCTATACAATGGTACTGGAAACAGTTGGGATTTTGCATCCGTAATAGTCGTGGATTTACCATTCCTTGACAAGTACCCTTCCCTCGCTAGAATAACGCATTGCGCCCGTGGCTCAACTGGATAGAGCAGCTGACTACGGATCAGCAGGTTGGGGGTTCGAATCCCTCCGGGCGTATAAAGCGGCCCCGGGGGCTGCTTTATATATTCGCAGGGGCACGGCATGCCGTGCCCCTACATGCTCTCAGTGAGATTCCTTTGAAGTCCTTGCAATGATGATAATGAGGGCCGCCAAAGGCGGCTTTTCATTTTGCAATTTAAAATTTTTTTTCCTTATGGGTTGACAGTGCTCGACTTATCGCTATCCTTAATCTTAAATCGGGCAGGGAGACGATGAGAGGAGATAATTGATAGATTCGGACGAACGCTGGATGCGTGAGGCGTTGCGTGAAGCTGAGCTGGCCTTTACCGAGGGCGAGACCCCGGTTGGCGCTGCGATTGTTCACCAGGGCCGCGTAATAGGCCGGGGGCACAACCAGATAGGAAGGCTTGCCGACCCTACGGCACACGCTGAGATTATAGCCATTACAGCGGCGGCGTCGGCGTTGAGGTCGTGGAGGCTGTTGAAGTGTACGCTCTACGTGACTGTGGAGCCTTGCTTTATGTGCGCGGGCGCTGCGGTGCTTGCACGCATCCCGCGGGTGGTTTTTGGAATAAGGGACCCCAAGTTCGGCGGGGTTGCGTCGCTCTTCAAGATAGGGCAGGACAAGCGCCTGAATCACACCTTTGAGATTAAAGAGGGGGTGCTTGCCGGGGAAGCGAAAGCGCTGATGCAGTCCTTCTTCCGTGAGAGACGTGACGCAAAGATCGAGAAGCCGGAGAAGCAAGATGTGGAATGAGATTTATGCGGGCGCGATTGCTTGCAAGCGTGCCCGCAAGTAGGAGAGATGGCTGAGTGGACGAAAGCGCACGACTCGAAATCGTGTGGGCCGCAAGGCCCCGGGGGTTCGAATCCCTCTCTCTCCGCTTGTAAAACACACATGGAGGCAGCCGAGGCGTTCTTCGTTTTAGGATTGGCCCAATCCTGTGCGAGCAGTAATACAAAGTCGCTTGGTGAAAAGGGCGAAGGATTCAATCAGACGGAAGGAGTTGGATATTTATGATTAAAAGGGTTGCCATCTTGGGGCTTCTGGCTTCGGCTCTGCTGTTTGCAGAACGCATCAAGGTGCCGGTGAAGCCCTACCAGTCTCGGCTGGACGATCCTTACTACCGCAGTCTTTTGTATCGTTCAGCCGTTACGCCTACTGGTGTCAACACCGCGGCGAGAGAGTATCTTCAATCCATGGCAGGCATTCCGGTTCCCGGGACCTTGCGGGTGCTTGCCATAAGGGTTGAGTTTCCGGAGGACGACGATCCCACCACCTGGGGCAACGGGAAGATGGACCTAGAAGGCTTCGGCTCGCCATCCGACGGGCTTTACTACGATCCGCCGCATGACAGGACCTACTTCGAGAACCAGATGCAGGGGCTGCGAAATTTTTATCTCTTGAACTCCAGAGGCAGACTGGTGATCGAATACGATGTTTATCCAAACGACCCGTTCCGGTGCTACCAGGTTCCGCACAGGATGGGCTACTACGGCGACACAAGCAACCTGGATCGGGGTTTAACCCTTTTCATGCGCGACGCGCTGCTGGCCGCTGCCTCAGATTCTGAGATAGACTTCTCCCGATACCACTACGTTCACAACGGCCGCAGCTTCGACATGATTATCATCTTTCATGCGGGAAGCACCATCCAATCCTCATACTGGTTCGGCTATACCTCAGACCTTGCCTCAGCTACTGTGACGCCCGGGGCACTTGGGGCTTATACTGGACAAGATTCGGTCTTAGTCAACGGGGTTGGAATAAAGACAGCATCAATCGTTCCCGAAAGTCCTCGCGTTGAAGGTGTGATGACCGGTCTGCCCGGCCTGCATTATCACGAATTTTCCCATCTCCTGGGCGGATACGATCTTTACGACGTTTCAGGCTACACCCAGGGTGTGGGCGCGTGGTCGCTGATGGGAGGCGGCGGCTGGCTGGGATACCCTGCAGGTCAGATACCCTCGATGCACGACGCGTTCCACCGCTACTGGTTCGGCTGGGGGAACCCGATTGTGGTTACCTCGGATACTACCGTCTCCCTTTACTCTGCCGAGTTCGATACCCTGCTTATTCCGGACTGGGAAGCCGAAAAAAGACCTACGCTTATACAAGTTCCTATACGCTGCGATGAGAATGGAAATCCCAAGGAGTACTTTTTGATAGAGAACCGCCAGGCAGACGTCAAGGCCAAGGATACGGTTGAGGTGGACGTAAAGGGCGGGGTGCCTGT
>JAYELY010000092.1:0-20099 GCA_034717795.1 Caldifarciminota bacterium | reverse complement strand
CGCGTAGAGAGAATCTAAGATACATTAATCTGTGAATTAAGGCGAGTCTATCGACTCGCCTACCATTTCCTTATCCCCCAAATACTCTGAATCACAACCAAGACATTTGCAGTTAACCTCTTGAGTCTCATACCCTCCGGGGTCCCCGCGGCATTACGTAGTAACGTCGTGGGGTAAAAGGTTACCTTGACGCGGGCAAAACACGTCCTATAATTAAAATAACAACCCTCCCCTAACCATCAACCCCTCCCGCGAGCGGGGCATCCCGTCCCGCTCGCTTAATTTATAACCTATAACCCCGGAAATTACATTTTGATGGAATATCTCTATCTCAATGACACGAGCAATCTCCATCGGGTGAGGTTTCTATCTCTATGTCACGTACAATACAGTCCCGGCCCTCAAGGATATCGAGCGAACCCTGCTCGCAGCGAGGGCATGCAAATACCGGAAGGCTCTGGTGAAACAAAGGGTCATCCTTGACCTGAAGCGGGCCTTCGTATCCGCACTTGGAACACCGCACCCTGGCCGGAATTATCTTATGAATTATCTCCGCTTCCTCCGCTTCTGTATTCTTAAAAAGCTCTTTAAGCCAGAAGATCACCTGCTCGGGGTTGAGGAAGGTAAGTTGACCTATTTCGAGATTTATGCGAATAATCTTCACCGTCCCCTCGCGCCTTGCCCCCTTCAATACCGCCTCAGCTACCCCCTGGGCTACCGACATCTCGTGCATGGATTCTAAAGTTCCAAGGCCTCTATCAGCTCCTCGATCCCTTCACCATTGCGTGCGGTCGTCACAACCACCTTGACCTCGGGGTTGATGCCGTGGATATCGTTTCTTAAATCCTCGATCGAGACCTCCATCGGGCCGGCGAGGTCGCGTTTGTTGATCACCGCAGCGTGGGCTTCGCCGAAGATGTAGGGGTGCTTTTTCACCATGTAAGGACCTTCGGTTACGGAAACCACCACCACCCGCTTGTCGGTGCCAAGTGGGAAATCGGCTGGACAGACCAGGTTGCCAACGTTCTCGATGAATAAGAGATTGGTATCGGCAGGTATATCCTCAATAGCGTGGGAGATAAGGTGCGCGTCGAGATGGCACTCCTTGCCGGTGTTGATCTGGAAGGTTTTGACTCCGTGTGCGCCGATCCGGTCCGCGTCGATGGTGGTTGTCAGGTCTCCTGCAAGGACTGCGATCCGGTAGCGGTCTTTGAGCCGCTCGGCCAGCTTTTCTAGTATGGTAGTCTTGCCCGAGCCTATGGCACCCATAACGTCAACGGAGCGGATGCCGCGTTCTGCAAGCTGGTTGTGTATCTTTTCGGCCAGCTCCCGGTTGTGCGCAAGTAAACTCTCTTCGCCTTTGAGGTCAACGATCTTGTGCATTCCTTCTCCTTCTTGCAGACTTAACTTTACCGCTGTATTGGTTAAAGTCAACGCAGGCTTGAGTTCGATTCGTCAAAAAACGGGAGTGATTCACATATCTTAAAAAGAGACTAGGCACCAAATTTAAAATTTGAAATCATTTATATATTATCCCTTGCTCCTTTATGACTCAATAAGACTGACGTACATTCCCGATGGCAATCCCTGTCTGTACTTAAGGAAGGGTCGGTATATTAAGGGTATCCCCTTTCTTTACGCCGTGGGCACGGAACCAGCCCTGCTCCATCTCGATCGCGTACTGAAACGGCCTGAACGGCATGTGCATGGTGGTGGTATCGAAAGGCTGCATCTTTTCAATGCCTACGATCTCACCCGCAGAGTTTATGAAAGCGATGGAGAGCGGTATCTTTGTGTTCTTCATCCAGAACGGGTATATGGCTTCCTGGGGAAAAACGAAAAGCATGCCGTGGTCCGGGAGAAGTGAGTCCCGAAACATGAGACCCTGACGCCTTGAGTCCGAATCATCGACCACCTCCAGGGTTACCCTGGTTTCTCCCATCGTCATCTCCACCTGATTCGGCTTCTCCGTGGTCTTTACCTTCGCAGGTGCATTCGATCTGCAGCCTGCCAGCCCTGCAACTAGGGCAATCAGCACCGCCCCGGAGAGCCTGCCCAGACGTGGTGGGAGACCCCTGCCTGCCTCCACCCTAATCCCAGTATATGAAGCGTCCGCAGTTCGGGCAGTTATGGACTGCCCCGCGCTGGCCTGAAAGCTCGGTGGGCACCTTGCTGAAGCATCCTCCACAAAAGCCGTTCAAAACAGGGACAATCGCCCAATCGTTGTAGCGACTGATTATACGCTGATACATCTGGTAAAGCACAGGGCTGATCTTCTTTACAAGCTCCTCCCGCTTCTTTAAGAGCATCTCGACGGGATCCTCGGCGGTCTGGAAACCGATCTTCTGGAACTCGCGTCTCATCTCGGTGTTACGCCAGTCCTTTATCATGTAGTCCAGATGCTGCAACTCCAGGAGGCACCTGATTTCTTCAGACATCAGAGTCCATTCTCGATCTCTTTAACAAGGGCTATAAACTCATCGGGTGTCTGTGGTTTCTCGTAGAGCTTGCGCTTCAAGAGTTCCTGGCATATCACCGCCACTCTTCCCAGGGTTATAAGGTACTGGTTACCCGGGTCCTGGGGAGGCGCAACGATCAGGAAGAAGAGATGTACAGGTTGCTTGTCGATAGCGTTAAACTCCACCCCTGCATCAGATCGCCCCACTACAACTTCCAACTTGTCTGCAACGAGGGAACGTCCGTGCGGAATTGCAACGCCCTTACCGATTCCCGTGGAACCGAGATCCTCCCGCTTGAGTAACGTTGAGACAAGAAGGTCTGAGTCTTTGTCCTTGCGAATGAAACCCACCAGCTCCCGCAATACATCCTTCTTCTTTCGCGCCGAAAGACTCAGGTTTATACACTCCGGTTTGAGCAGACTGTAGAGATTCACTGAACCTCCTTTAAAGCATCATAACATAATTAACTTAGGGCGATTTTGACGTATGTCAAGTCTTTTGAGCGAAGTTAACCTTCTTTGCATCGCCCCACAATTGTTCAAGTTCATAAAATAAACGCGTTTCGGGAAGAAAAAGATGAACTATCACCTCGACAAAATCCAGAAGAATCCAATCCCCGCCCTCCAGTCCCTCAATATGGTGCAAACCCCAATCACCTTTGCTCTTCAGGCGCAACTCCTCTGCAAGGGCACGGTTATGGATGCTTGAGGAAGCCGTGGCAAAAACGAAAAATTCCGTAACATCCGAAAGCTTACGAACATCAAGGATGTGGACATCCTCCGCCTTTTTCTCAACAAGCAGTCTTGCGAGTTTCTTGACAAAGGCGCCGCTTAGTTTCACTGGATGGTCTCCACCGTATCCGGGAGATATTTTCCGTAATCATCTCCTATAATGAGCGTCACCCAAACCGGGGAAAGGGTATCGAGTGACTGGGTCACATCATTTTCATCCAGCTGAAGGACGCGTGCCAGCAGACGGGCATTTGCGTTCATGGGACTGCGGCGTTCCACAACGAGTGTCTGAGCGAAGTGGCCCTTTGCATCTCCTATGGCCAGAACATCGTATCCCTTGCCTCGCAGATAAGCCCTGGCACGTCGGGCAACACCGGCCTCGCCACACCCATTGAGTATCTCAACACGAACAGACCCACCGACCTCCGGCCTGGCAACCATTTCTCCTTTTGTTATAAGATAGTATGCAATAGAAGCCGCCGCTCCCACCACAAGGAATACGAGAACTACGAGGATGAACCTTTTGATCGCAACCCCTTTATACAGCTGTTACCCTCTACCACAGTATCTTCCAAGGTAACGAAAGGACCTACGCGAGACCCGGGACCGATACGAGTAGATCCTCTGAGTACTGTTCTGCCGTTCACCTGAGCACCTGCGGCCAACTCCACTTCGCTGTCTGCAAAAACCATATGAGGATGTTCGATCCTGGCCCCTGCACGCCGCCAACGTGAAAGAAGACGGCGGCGAAAGATATCCTCCACGCGCTTAAGTGCCGCGGGATCGTTAACACCCATCAGTTCGCTGCTGTCCTCTATCTTAAGAGCCTCCACGCGCATTCCCCTCTCAACAAGGATCGCGACCACATCCGTCAAGTAATACTCACCTGTGGCAGGGCTTGGTTCAACAAGTTCGAGCGTATCAAACAAAAGGCTGGACTCGAAGATGTATGTGCCTGAGTTAATCTCCCGGATCGCTCGCTGGACCGAAGATGCATCCTTATCCTCCACGATCCGCAGGACGGTACCATCGCCGTTACGCACAATGCGTCCGTATCCCGAGGGGTCCGGAAACTCTGTGGATAGCAAGGTAGCTGCTGCTCCACGCGACTGATGCAAGGCTATCATATCAGAGAGGGTCTGGGAGCGAAGAAGTGGAACGTCCCCGCACAGAACCATAACCCTGCGGGTCGTAACTTCATCCCGACAACGTCTGGCCGCATCCGCCGTACCAAAAGCTTCAGGCTGGATGATATAACGAATGCCCTCGTCGTCAAGCTCCTGAGGTATCATCTCATGCCCCTTGGAATCCACAACCACAAGGAGATGCTCTGGAGAAAAACGCTGCACCGTTGAGAGGACGTGTGAAATCATTGGTCGGCCAAGCAAGGGACGCATCACCTTAGGGGTAGTCCCCCTCATCCGCTTACCACTACCAGCAGCCAGGATGATGAAAGTCACGCGTTCCCCAGGGGATTGTTTTCAGAATCCACCCTGATGATGCGTGGAGTTATACTCTCGGAAGCCTCAAGGTATGCAAAAACCATCACGATCAATCTGTCGCCTATCTCCCCAAGCCTGGCGGCTCCGCCTTTTAACCAACAGGCACCTTCATCCTTTTCTTCGATGAGGTATGTTTCGAACCGTTCGCCGTTGGCGAGATTAACGACCAAAACACGCTGACCAGCAACAAGACCCGCCTCTTTTATGAGCCTGTGGGAAAGCCCCAGGCTTCCCTCATACTCCAGACTCTTCCCAGTAACTCGAATCGGATAAAGCTTGGCCTGAAGAAACTCTCGAAGCACCTATCCAGACTTCTTTTTGGAGGTTGGTTTCTTCTCAGCTGAGTCAGACTCGCGATCCTTGGCAGTTTCTTTCTTCTTGCGGGATTTCTCTTTCTCCTTAGCCTTGGCCTTCGACTTGCCGGTTTCCTTCGCCGGTGATCCCGCAGCGGTCTTTGCTGCGGACTTAGTTTTCTTTTTCTTCACCTCTCCCTTAACCGTCATCTCAAGGACAGCCATCTGGGCTCCATCCCCAAGTCGTGAGCCAAGCATGAAGATCCGCGTGAAACCGCTATCTCGGTCCTCGAAACGCGGTGATATCTCCTCGAAGAGACGCTTGACCAGCCCGTGATCCCCAAGGTGCACGTAAGCGTAACGTCGTGCGGCCAGGTCATCCCGACGGCTTCGGCTAACCAGCCTTTCGGCTAATCGCTGAGCGGCCTTGGCCTTAGGCAGGGTGGTTTTGATGCTCTCGTAGAGAAACAACGAACGTACAAGCGAGCAGAGCAACGCTTTCCGATGCGCACGCGGACGCCCAAGCTTTGCAAGGTCTTTCCTATGCCTCATCTTTGCTACCTTCTTTTGTCTCCTCTTCGGCTGGCTGCTTGGCAAACTCGACACCCATGCCCTCCAGCCGGGAACGCAGCGTGGAGAACGAACGAGGCTTTATATCACCCCACTCTTTAATCTCTTCCTCTGTATTGCTAATCAACTCGGCAACCGTCTTTATACCGTGATCCGCCAAGGCTTTTTTAACCGTCTGCGGCACATCCAAAGACTCAACCAGCACCTCGTCCCAGGCGGTTTCTTCTGCTTCTCCGGATTCAGCCAGACCAGCCCGAGGGTCAACAATCTTAGAAAGGGCATCTACATGGCTCCTGAGGAGCTCCGCGGTTTGAGCAAGTGTCTCCTCAGGGGTGACGCTGCCGTCGGTGGCAACCTCGAAGGCTATCTGCTCGTAGTCGGTCCGCTCCCCATACCGTACATTGACTACATCAATCTTCACCTGACGAACAGGCGAGTAGAAGGCATCGAGGAAGATTGTACCGACCGGCTCACCCGGCGAACGCTTCTTCACCGATTCCTGACTTTCATAACCCCTGCCGCGCTCAACCTTTATCTCTATGTGCACCGGGCGGTCTTTTGAGCTAAGGGTAAGAATCAGGGCATCGGTGTTTACAAGCTTCAGGTTGGCAGGCAACTCGAGGTCTGCTCCAGTGTATTCTCGTGGTTCTTCTGCATGCAGACGAGCGTATTCAAAATCCGCCCCTTCGAGCTTGAAGCGCAGTTTCTTAACATTCAGAACTATAAACGGCACGTCCTCCAGTACCCCGTCAATACTGGAGAACTCATGAATAACCCCGTCTATTCGCAGCTGCGTTGGTGCCGCACCTTCAACCGAGGAGAGCATGGCACGACGCAGCACCGTTCCCATCGTCCACCCCCACCCGCGGGCTAATGGACCAAAAGTGAACCGACCGAAGGTATCGGTAAGTGTCTCTCGGTCCACCGCAACCGCTTCGGCAATCTTTATGAATCTAGTTCGCTCAGACATTAACCCCTCCATTACTTGGAGTAAAGCTCAATAACGAGCTGGGTATTAATAGGTATCTCGGCTACATCCTCAGCCGCCGGCAAACGCGTAATCTGCACCTTCTTGCCGCCACTGGCAGCTGAAAGCCAGGGGGGCAACTTCACTGTATCGAGGAGCTCGGCACATTCCTGGGCAGAAGCTGAATCCGGCTTACGCAGCTCTATCTGATCGGCTGCCTTCACAAGATAGGAAGGAATATCCACCTTATGTCCAGAAACGGCTATATGACCGTGGCGAACCATCTGCCTGGCCTGGGAACGACTCTGAGCCCAGCCTATCCTGTGGACAACGTTATCCAACCTGCGTTCCAAAAGCAAAAGAAGTCCAATAGCCGGATTGCCGCGTTTCGCCGCGAGCTTAAAGAAACGGTGGAACTGGCCTTCAAACATGCCGTACATGAGGCGCAGCTTCTGTTTCTCCTTAAGCTGCAGGGCATAAGCCGAGGCGCGCCTGCTGTAGCGCGATCTCTCCTTGGCGCCGCGCCGGGAAAGAGCGCACTTTTCAGACAGACAACGTTCGCCCTTCAAAAAGAGCTTCTCGCCCTCACGGCGGCACTTCTTGCAAACCGCTGATAAATCTCGAGCCATAATCTCTCCTAGATCCGCCGCTGCTTAGGCGGCCTGCAGCCGTTGTGAGGTATAGGAGTTGTATCCACGATCCTGGTAATCTGAAGTCCTGCATTTTGAATGGAACGAATGGCAGCCTCACGACCGGGTCCCGGGCCCTTAACATAAACCTCAACCTTCTTGAGACCCTGGGAAGCGGCTTCACGTGCGGCTGATTCCGTAGCCTGCTGGGCTGCAAAGGGCGTGCCTTTTTTGGCTCCCTTGAAACCTATCCGCCCTCCTGAAGTCCAAACAAGAATATTGCCCTCAAAATCGCCGATCGAGACTATCGTATTATTGAAGGTTGCAAAGATCTTAACGATTCCCGCCTCGGGAAACCGCGTCTTCTTGCGACGAGTTCTCTTTCTGGCCAACGATCCTCCTAGGCTTTCTTCTTCTTAAGCACGCCGCTTGTTTTCTTGGGACCTTTGCGGGTGCGGGCATTCGTATGCGTGCGTTGTCCACGAACCGGCAGACCCATCTTGTGGCGAATACCTCTATAGCAGTTAATCTCTACCAGACGCTTGATATCAGCTGATACCTCCACACGAAGGCTACCTTCAATCTTGTAGTTCTCTTCTATCTCCCGACGAATCAGGGTTAACTCCTTCTCATCCAGATCCTTGACCTTTTTGCGTGGATCAACGCCGGTACTTGCAAGAATCTTTCTGGAAGTAGAAAACCCGATACCGTAGATATACGGCAGGGCGTATGCAACCGCCTTGCCAGAAGGCAGATCTATGCCAGCAATTCGTGCCATCTCCTAGCCCTGCCTCTGTTTGTGTTTAGGATTGCGCTTGCAGATCACAAACACCCTTCCATGGCGCTTGACGATCTTGCAGTGCGTGCACCTTGTCTTGACGGACGCTTTAACTTTCATACCTAAAAACTCCTTCTGGCCTTTACTTAAACCTGTAAACAATCCGGCCCCGGGTAAGATCGTAGGGCGAAAGCTCCACAAGCACCCGATCACCCGGAAGAATCTTGATGTAGTGCATGCGCATCTTGCCTGAAAGATGAACGAGCACCCTGAAACCGTTATCCAGCTCCACCCTGAAGGTTGCGTTAGGCAGCGCTTCTACAACCGAGCCTTCGGTTTGAATTAAATCCCTTTTAGACATATTCTGTCAGCACCTCTGGCCCGTTTGCGGTGACTGCAACCGTGTGTTCAAAGTGGGCGGAATATTTCCCGTCCGCTGTAACTACGGTCCAGCGATCCTCACAAAGCTTAACCTTACCTGCCCCCAGGGTAAGCATCGGTTCTATCGCGATCGTCATACCTGTCTGGAGACGAGGGCCAACACCTGAAGGGCCGAAGTTGGGGATATTTGGTTCCTCGTGCAGGGCGAGCCCTGTCCCGTGCCCGAAGTAATCACGCACCACCGCAAGACCTGCGGCCTTCGCCACCTCTTCCACGGCATGGCTTATATCTCCAACCCTGTTCCCCGGCCTTGCCTGTTCAATTCCCGCCTGTAACGCTTTGCTGGTAACCTCCATCAATCGCTTGACTTCTCCACCAACGTCACCAACGGGTATGCTTCTTGCCGAATCGGCAACAAAACCGTCCTTTGTAACACCTGCATCTATCTTAACCAGATCACCTTCTTTGATAACCCGATCCCCAGGGATCCCGTGAATTACCTCTTCATTTATGCTTATGCAGGCAGAGGCCGGAAACCCGCGGTAGCCCTTAAAGGTAGGCTCGGCGCCCTGGGAACGTATAAACTCCTCAATCTCCGCATCCAGGACGGCTGTCGTGCAACCAGGCAGCGCTTTCTTGGCGGCTAAATCCAACGACTTTGCCAAAATCCTGCCTGCGCGGCGGATGCCTTCGATCTCTTCACGAGACTTAATCACTATGCCGGACACAGCTCACCCCTAACCCTTTCAAGAGCCTTATCGCCTGACAGATTCCCATCCACCCTTATGAGACCATCGGCGAAGTAATCAACCAGAGGTGCCGTTTCTCTTAGATAGACCCGGTAACGCTCTCTGATCACCTCCTCGGTATCATCTTTGCGGCGGATGAGTGTAACACCGCAATTATCACAAACCCCGTCGTTCTTCGGGGGCCTAAAGCGCATGTTGTATATCTCCCCGCACCCAGGACATACACGCCTCGAACTTAAACGGGATGTTACGGTCTCTTCTGATGCATCGAGGTAGACAACATGAAGTTCGTCACCTGCGGATAAGAGTGAACGCAGTCCCTCGGCCTGCCTTATGGTGCGAGGGAAGCCGTCAAGGAGCACCCCTTCCGGATGTGTGCGGAGGAACTCCCGGGCAAGTGCAAGGATAGTTTCGTCGTCCACGAGACGCCCGGCCTCAACGGCAGACTTCACCTTGAGTCCGAGTTCGCTTCCACGCACTATCGCCTCCCGCAGCACGTCACCGATCACAAAAACCGCAAGCCCCAAGTGCCCGGATAGGGATGCGGCCATGGTGCCCTTTCCGGAACCCGGAGGACCCAGAAGCACAACAATCTTCAACGTCTTCCCCTGATCTTCGATCCCTTGAGCAGGCCTTCATAGGAGCGCATGAGTAGGTGGGACTCTATCTGCTGAATCGTATCGAGCGCCACACCCACTATGATAAGGTAGGTCGTGCCGCCGAAGAAGAAACTCACGCCGAGCACCTTTATAAGCCACCAGGGCATAAGAGCCACAAGGGCAAGGAAGATGGCCCCTGGAAGTGTAATACGGCTAAGCACCGTGTTTATGTACTCGGCTGTTCTTGCACCAGGTCGTATGCCGGGCACGAACCCACCCATACGCTTCATGTTGTTGGCGATATCCTGGGGGTTGAAGACGATCGAGGTGTAGAAGTAGGCGAAGAAGATGATAAAGAGGGCGTAGAGGCCGTCGTAAAGCGGACGTCCGGGCTGAAGCCAAAGCTGCAAGCCTTCGGTAAAGTTAGTCTTGCCGAAGAAAGCCGCAACGGTTCCAGGAATCATGATGATACTCTGGGCAAATATGATAGGGATCACGCCTGCGGTGTTCACCCGCAGAGGAATGAAGGTAGACTGTCCCCCGTAAATCCTTCTTCCTATGACCCGTTTGGGGTACTGGACTGGAATCTTACGCACCGCCTGGGTCATAAGCACCATGGCCCCGAAGGTGAAGACGATCACGGCAGCAAGCACCACCAGAACGAACCAGGAGAGCTCACCTGCCGCAACCTGCTGGATTGTACGACCCAAATCGGTAGGGATACGGTCAAGACAACCGATGAAAATGAGAAAGCTGATACCGTTACCGATGCCTTTCTCCGTGATCAGCTCGCCGATCCACATGAGGAAGATGGTGCCCGTTGTCAGGGTAAAGATGGTAAGTATTCGCAGTACGAAACCGACGTGCGAGACAAGTGGAACAACCCGACCGTCAGGAAGAGTCACAGGCGGCTGACCTTCAAAAAATACCGCGATCCCTACAGCGTAAAGCAGAGCCAGAACAACAGTGAAGTAGCGAGTGTACTGGCTGACCTTGCGTCGTCCTTCCTCATCCTGTTGCAACTTCTGCAGCTTCGGGAACACCGACCCAAGGATCTGAAACATAATTGAAGCCGAGATGTAAGGCATCACTCCAAGGGCAAACACAGACCCGCGCGCGAGCGCGCCGCCTACAAAGAGGTCGTAAAGTCCAAAGACAGTGCCCCCCATCTTGCCAAGAAGCACACTCACCGCTTGAGGATTAAGCCCAGGTGTAGGGATATGGGTTCCGAGACGGTAAACGACTACCATAAGCAACGTAAAGACGATCTTCTTTCTGAGATCCGGGATCTTGAAGATGTTCCCTACGCCCTGCATCATGATACGTTCACTTCAAGTTTGCCTCCGGCCTTCTGGACCATCTCACGCGCCTTCCGGGAGGCGGCGTGAACTTTTATCTCAAGCGGCTGTTTAAGCTCGCCTCGAGCCAGAAGTTTTACCGGCCGATCGCCGTGACGAATGCAACCATGTTTGGCAAGGCTCTCTGGAGTAACAGGTTCGGTGGGGTCCCAGGAGGCAAGGCGAACAAAGTTAATAACCTGGTAGCGCCGCTTGTCCTTACCCTTGGCCTGGTGCATATGATTTTGTTTCTTCCCCTTCTGCATGCCTCGCTTGGGGATACGCCGTATCAAGGGCATCTGTCCGCCTTCAAACTTCGGGCCGTGCTCTTTGCCGGAACGCTGCCCGGCGCCCTTGTTACCGCGACCGCAGGTCCCACCCTTACCTGACGCCGCACCTGTCCCCAAACGTTTGCGCCGCTTATGAGCCTTGGGATGTCTCTCAAGCAACTCAGCCATCAACAACCTCCTTCACTTCAACAAGATGGGAAACCTTTGCTATCATACCACGAATCACCGGCGTATCATCGTGGATACGGCTTGCACCGATACGACGCAACCCCAAGGCGCGGGCATTTTTTTTATGTACCGGTTTTGAATCAATCAAACTGCGTACCAGCGTTACCTTCAGTTTCTTACTCTTCGCTGGCATCCTTTTGCTCCATAAAGTAAGAAATCGGTTTATTGCGCAGACGGGCCGTCTCTTCAAGGCTGCGTACATTCTTCAAAGCATGAATAGTTGCCATAGCCAGGTTGTAGGAAGTATGCGCACCCAACGACTTCGTGAGCACATCCTTAATACCGCATACCTCAAGGACGGCTCGTACGGGGAGGGTTGCGACAAGTCCGGTCCCTGCTGAGGCCGGTTTAAGGATTACACTGCTGGCTGAAAAACGTGCCTGGGTCTGGTGAGCGATGGTTCGACCGACAGAGACCTTGCTCATGGATTTGCGAGCCTGCTCACGCCCCTTTGCAACTGCGATCGCCACCTCGTTCGCCTTCCCGTGACCAACGCCAACCCTTCCAGCACCATCTCCAACAACGACCGTGGCCGAGAGCTTAAAGCGTTTCCCGCCTTTAACGACCTTGGTCACACGTTTGATCTCTATCACATGATCAAGCAAGTCGTCATGAGGAGATAACATCGAAGACTCACCTCTAAACATTCTAAAACCCCAATCCTTCTTTTCGGGAGGCTTCGGCAAGTGCCTTTACCCTGCCGTGATATTTGTAACCTGCCCGGTCAAATACTATCCTAGCGATTCCGCGTTTCTTGAGTTCCTGGGCAAGGAGCTTTCCAACGGCTGCGGCTTGAGCCTTCTTGTCACCCGCAACACCCGCAACACCCGCAACACCCGCAACACCCGGCTCCCTCAAGGCGGTAGAAAGCGAGGAGACCCCTGTAAGAACGCGGCCTTCCTCATCGTCTACAACCTGAGCGTAGATGTGGCGGCTGGAACGGAAAACAACCACCCTGGGCCGCTGGGTCGTTCCTTTGAGCCTGTGACGTATATGCAGATGACGTCTGCGGCGACCGAATTGCTTGGGCTTCCTCGTTTTCCTCATTCCTCGGCTCCCACGGCACGCTTGCCAAGTTTGCGACGTACATGCTCGTCCTTGTAGCGAACCCCCTTGCCCTTGTAAGGTTCTGGAGGACGAAGACCTCTGATATTTGCCGCTACCTGTCCTACAAGTTGCTTATCTATGCCTTTAATCGTTATGTCTGCTATCCAGTACTTGTCTTCGCGCGACCGGGGTTCGAATATCTCCGCATCAACGCCATCCGGAAGCTCGAAGAGAAGTGGGTGGGTATAACCCAGCGAAAGATTGAGTTTGCGGCCTTCCTTCTGCACCTTGTATCCGGTTCCTCGCAGGGTCAAAACCTTCTGGAACCCTTCTGTAACACCCATGATGGCGTTGGAAACGAGCGCCACAGCAAGACCGAGCATGGCCTTGTTTTCCGGCGTGGTAGTATAGGAAAGCTTGAGTGCTCCATCCTCCTCTTTAACCGCAATGCCTGGAACGAAGTTGACGGCTACTTCACCCTTTGGGCCTTTGATCGCGTACCCTTGCTCGGCCTGACCAAAGCTTACGCCTTTGGGCAGCGGTATCGGTTTAAATGAAGCTCGTGCCATCACCATACCTCGCAGAGAACTTCTCCGCCCACCTTCAGCTTGCGCGCCTGACGGTCAGACATCATACCTTGCGAGGTGGAGACTATAGCGGCACCAAGGCCGTTACATACACGGGGTAGTTCCTTAGCCTTACGGTAAACCCTTCTGGATTGTTTGGAAACCCTGTTGAGTCCTCTTATAACGCTTTCTCCCTGGGCGGAGTACTTAAGCTGAATAAGAATCTTAGGCGGCCAGTCCTTTTCGAGAAGTTGGAAGTTGCTGATGTAGCCTTCCTCGAGGAGGATTCTGGAAAGCTCCTGTCTCAGCCGCGAAGCTGGCAAAGCGACTTCCTTTTTTCGTGCGAGGATTGCATTGCGTATCGCGGTAAGATAATCACCTATAACATCCATAGTTTCTCCCTACCAGCTTGCCTTTTTGACGCCAGGGATCTCACCACGCAGGGCCAACTCTCGAAAACAAATGCGGCAAAGGCCGAACTTGCGATAGTAAGCCCTCGGACGCCCGCAGCGCCTGCAGCGGTTATATTTGCGCACCTTGAACTTCGGCTCGCGCTTCTGCTTATTGATCAATGCCAGTTTCGCCACATTACTCCTTTCGGAAGGGCATGCCGAGATGCCCCAGCAACGCCCGTGCTTCGTCATCCCGTTTCGCGGTAGTAACAATCGTTACATCCATACCGAAAACCTTCTTTACCTTGTCCCTTTCGATCTCCGGGAAGATAAGCTGCTCCCGCAAGCCCAAGGTATAGGCTCCACGGCCGTCAAACGAGTTGGGCGAGAACCCTCGAAAGTCACGGATCTGAGTGGCTGCGAAGTTGAAAAACCTCTCCAGGAAGTGGTAGGCGCGCTCTCCGCGCAGGGTAACGTAAGCACCCACGACCATCCCCTTGCGCAGCCTGAAGTTGGAGATAGCTCTCTTGGCCCTGGTGATTGAAGGACGCTGACCGGTGATCATTGCGAGATCCTCAACTATGGGCTCAATCTGCTTGGAGTCCTGCGAAGCCTCTCCAGCGCCAACGTGAACCACAACCTTCTTGATGCGAGGAACCTGCATCACGTTGCGGTAACCGAACTCCTTCTTGAGTGCAGGAACGACCTTTTCGCGGTAATGATCGCGCAACAGGCTCATGAACCTGCCTCCCCGCCGCAGCTTTTACAGATACGGATACGCTTCTCACCGCGGCGTTCCCAACTAACACGGCTTGGCCTCGAGCACCTCGGGCAAACAAACATCACGTTGGAGCGGTCCATAAAGGCCGGCTTATCGATAATGCCGCCGGGCTTCTTTGCACCAGAGGCACGCTCATGTCTCTTGACCATGTTTATTCCCTCGATCTTGACGCGGCCTTTCTTGTCATCCACCTCGATCACCTTGCCCTGACGGCCTTTGTCGTCGCCTGAGAGAACCTCTACAAGATCACCCTTGCGTATCGAGAGCTTCATTACACCACCTCCGGGGCGAGCGAGATGATCTTCGAGAAGTTGCGTTCGCGAAGTTCGCGCGCCACAGGACCGAATATGCGAGTGCCCTTGGGTTGTTTGTTCTCGTCGATTATCACACACGCGTTGTCGTCAAAACGCACGTAGCTTCCGTCAGGACGGCTCAGCTCCTTACGAGTGCGAACTATGACAGCCTTAGCCTTGTCACCCTTACGGATTGATGCTGCGGGTAGAGAAGACTTTACAGCGATGACAACTATGTCTCCTACACCCGCGTAACGACGCCTCGTACCCCCCAGCACCTTGATCACTCGCGCAGTCTTGGCTCCGGTATTGTCGCTGATCACCAATCTTGAGTTGTCCTGAATCACTTCTCCTCTCCCAGGATCCGTACCACACGAAAGTGCTTGAGCTTGGAAAGCGGTCGAGTCTCTTCGATCTCTACACTATCCCCCACCTTGCAGCGGTTCTCTTCGTCATGGACGTGGTATTTATGCCGCTTACTCACATACTTCTTGTAGGTAGGATGCATAGCTTTACGAGACACCTGCACAACGACGGTCTTTTCTGGTCTATCAGAAACAACCTTGCCTATGAGTCTTTTACGCGGGCTCATTTCTCCTTCTCCCTGGATCTCTTTACAGACTTCGACTTGGCAGCACCCTTCCTTGGAATGGAAGTCTCAGAGGCGGTTGAGGTCTGCTTTTTGGCCGGGGGCTTTTCAGCAGGGGCTTTCTTCTCAGGCTCCTTTTGGCTCTTCTTAGGAAGGCTGATCAGGCCAAGTTTGTCTTCACGAAGTATCGTCTGGATCCTTGCGATGTCATGGCGGATCGCACGTAGACGCAGAGCGTTTGGAAGCTCCTCTGTGGGGCGACGCAGACGCAGCCGGAACTCTTCTTCGCGAAGCTCTCGAACCTCGTGATCGAGCTCTTCACGGGTCATGGAACGCAGTTCAGATGCCTTCATAATGGATTCCCTCTTCACGCTTTATAATCTTTGTTCTTATGGGCAGCTTGCTTGAGGCTTCCTTGAGAACGGCCAACGACACCTCATCGGAGAGCCCCTCAATCTCAAAGATGATCCGGCCCGGCTTGATGGGAGCCACCCAGAACTCAGGCGCGCCCTTACCCTTACCCATTCGAACCTCAAGCGGTTTCTTACTGACGGGCTTGTCCGGAAATACCCTGATCCAAAGCTTCCCGTTCTTCCTGAGCTTTTTGGTCAGTACAATACGACTTGCCTCAATTTGACGTGCGGTCAGCCAGCAGGGCTCGATGGCCATGAGAGCGTACTCCCCGAAGGAGATTATAGAGCCTGACGTCGCCTTACCCTTCATTCGACCGCGCTGCTGCTTACGCCATTTGGTACGCCGTGGCATCAACATCGCTACTTCCTCCAGGTCTCGACCGCGCCGCCCTTGCAGATCCAGACCTTGACGCCAATCGTACCGGCGATCGTATAGGCGGTTTCCTGCGCGTAGTCGATATCTGCCACAAGTGTCTGAAGCGGAACCTGGCCGTCCCATTGCCGATTGCTGCGTGCAATCTCGGCACCACCAAGACGACCTGATACAACAACCTTGATCCCGCGAGCGCCCAGCTTCATCGCCTGGATTACTGCACGTCGCATGGCCCTGCGGTGAGCAACGCGAGCCTCAAGCTGACTCGCGATCATGCGAGCCACGATGCGACTCTCAAGCTCGGGTACCCGAACAACCTCGACATAGATGCTGACAGGCTTCCCGACAAGCTGTTTGAGTTCTTCCGACAAAGCCTCAAGGTTAGCCCGCCTCTGCCCGATTACCATACCGGGACGAGCGGTAGAGATCGTCAGCGCAATCTTTGTGCCTACACGACGAACGACCACGTTGGAGACTGCGGCATCAGCGAGCTTGGTATAGATGTAGCGCTTGATCCGAATATCTTCAGCCAGGTGTTCGGCATAGTGCTTCTCGTCAAACCATTGGGATTGCCATTGTTTGGTGTAACCGAGCCTGAATCCGAAGGGGTGAACCTTCTGTCCCATTATTTTCTCCCCTTTTCATCGGAGATCTTTACCGTAAGATGGGCAAATCTTTTACGTATAATCACTCCGCGACCGCGAGGAGCGGCACGCATCCTCTTCATCACAGGTCCTTGGTCCGCACGAGCATCCACAACAAAGTAATCCCCCCGCTCAAACTTCGCCTTACCCAATCCGGATTCGGCGTTGGCAATCGCCGACTTCAGGGTCTTTAGGATCGGCTCTTTGCTGGGCTTGTTAAGAAATGTAAGTATCCTGAGTGCCTCATCCACTTGCCGACTACGAATCAACTCCAATATCCTCGTGTACTTTTTTGCGGATCCACGAACGAACCTTGCACGTGCAATCGCTTCGCTCATCTCTTCTTCCCTCGAGTTTCACCTATCTCTTTCTTTCCGCCGTGGTGGCCGCGATAGGTGCGTGTGAGCGAAAACTCACCCAGCTTGTGACCGACCATCTGTTCGGTGATGTAGACAGGTATAAACTTGCGCCCGTTGTGCACCGCTATCGTATGCCCAACAAACTCCGGCGGTATTGTGGAACGCCTCGCCCACGTGCGGATCACCTTCTTCTGCTTGCGAATATCCAGAGCCATCACCTTCCCAAGGAGCCCCTCATCCACATAGGGTCCTTTCTTTAAAGAACGTCCCACTACTTCCTCCTTTTAACAATCAGGCTGTTTGAGGCCTTCTTCCTGTTCCGCGTCTTCTTGCCCTTGGCGATCAATCCGGTGCGCGAACAAGGCGGACGGCCGCCTGATGCCTTGCCTTCTCCGCCGCCCATTGGATGATCTACCGGATTCATGGCGACCGCACGTGTTCGAGGACGGCGCCCCATGTGACGCCTTCTGCCTGCCTTACCCAGGCTTACCTTCGTATGTTCAGGGTTGGAGACACGACCTATGGTAGCATAACATGAGGTGTTAAAAAGCCTGACCTCTCCTGAAGGAAGCTTGAGGAACGCCTTGTTCCCTTCTTTTGCGAGTATCTGGGCCGACGAGCCGGCGCTGCGAACCATACGCCCCTTGGTGCGGGGGAATATCTGAAGATTGTGAATCTCGATCCCGACCGGGATGCGTGCCAAAGGCAAAGCGTTGCCGACACGAAGAGGAGCCTCAGGACCCGCAACAACCTGATCGCCACTCGCAAGTCCGTCAGGGGCAAGTATGTAGCGGTACTCACCGTCCCGGTGACATAGGAGTGCGATATTGGCCGTACGGTTAGGATCGTACTGGATAGATATAACCTTAGCCGCGATACCTATCTTATCATCCCGCTTGAAGTCTATAATGCGGTAGTGCCGCTTCTGGCCGCCTCCGCGATGAGCCGCGGTGATACGCCCCTGGTTGTTGCGACCGCCCGTCTTACGCAAAGGCTCAAGCAGAGGTTTGTAGGGCGTCGCGCTGGAGACCTCTTTATCGTAGAGCACCTCGTAGGAGCGACGTCCAGGCGTAACGGGCTTGTACTTCTTAACTCGTGATACTACCCGTCCCATCAGGCTCCTCCTGCGAGCTCTTCGATACGCTCACCCTTGGCCAGACTCACCACAGCCTTCTTCCAATCCGAGCGTTTACCTTCGAACCGACCAAGGCGCTTGCGCTTGCCCTTGACTCTCATGATATTAACATCCTTCACGTGAACGTGGAACAGCTCCTCGACCGCCGCACGCACCTGGTGCTTGTTGGCGTCTATGGCAACCACTAAGACGTAGTGTCCTTTCTCATCTCTTGCCATGAGTGATTTCTCCGTAACGATGGGATGACGAATTACAGTCCTCGGATCCTTCATCTGTACCTCTCAACCAGCGGCTTGCAAGCCGACTTGAATAGAACAAGCTTCTGGCGGCGCCAGACTGCGTAGGCATTAAGATCGGCCTCGGGCATTAGATCCAAAGAAGCTATGTTCCGTGCGGCACGCAAAAGCTCTGGGGAGTGCTGGGCAGGCACAAGCAAGAGGGAAACCTTGGAGCTATCACGTACCGGCACCAGGGCCTGTGCCACGAGTCTGGTCTTGGGTTCTTCAAGTTCAATATCCTCCATGACCACAACGTTGCCCGTCTGCAGTTTTTGCTTTAAGGCCTCAAGCAAGGCACGTTGACGCATCTTCGCGGGCAACCCCTTTCGATAGCTTCGAGGCCTGGGTCCGTGCGCCACACCCCCGTGCACACGGACAGGGGAACGTGCGGAACCCACCCTTGCTCGCCCCAGATGTTTTTGAGGGAAAAGCTTGCTTGAGGAACCCTCTACTTCACCTCTGGACTTAGTCTTGGCGGTTCCCTGGCGCATGTTAGCTCGATAAGCCTCTACCGCCTCCCAGAGAAGCGTTTTGTTGATCGGGGTAGAAAAGACCTCGTCAGGAAACTCCACCGTTCCGCCTGCGGAACCATCTCGCTTGATGACCTTAAGCTTCATGATTCCGTCTTCCTTATTATGATTATGAGAACTCCACCTGAAGGACCTGGGACAGAACCCTTAAGGTACAGAAGACCTTTCTCTGCATCCACATTTACAACCCTGAGGTTACGGGCGGTCTGCTGCTCGTTTCCGTAATGTCCTGGCATGCGGCTTCCCTTCCAGATCCTGCCTGGTGAGGTTCCAGGACCGACGGAGCCAACACGGCGGTGGTGATTTGACCCGTGGGTTCGGGGACCGCCGTGCCAGTTGTGGCGCTTCATTCCCCCTGCAAAACCTCTGCCCTTGGTCCATCCGACCACATCCACCCTGTCACCGGGCTGAAACATACCCACCTCAAGCTTCTCGCCAGGCTTGACGTCATCTTCAAATTCTCCTCGCATCTCAATCACCCTGGCCGGCACATGACCAAGACCAGCCTTCTTGAGGTGTCCGCGCAGAGGCTTGGTTGCGCGCTTGCGGCGGCCTATACCCAGCTGCAAGGCGGCATAGCCGTCGCGTTCGACGGTCTTACGCTGGACTACGTGACATGAGTCTGTCTCTACAAGGGTAACAGAAGTCACCTTGCGACCGTCCTCGTAAACCCTACTCATTCCGAGCTTACGTCCAAGCATTCCTTTCATGAACCTTTTCTTATCCTTTCACTGAATGGATCTCGATCTCAACACCGGCCGGGACTTCAAGTCGCATAAGGGCGTCAATCATCTCGGATGTAGCCTCGCCTATCTCGATAAGACGCTTGTGCACCTTGAACTCGAACTGTTCGCGGCTGCGCTTGTCGATGTGCGGTGAACGCAGAACCGTGTACAGCGAACGGCGAGTCGGCAAGGGTATAGGACCGGAGACCTTGGCACCTGTCCGTTTGGCTATATCTACTATGTCCTTTGCAGATTGATCAAGAATCCTGTAGTCGTAGGCCTTGAGCTTGATGCGAATCTTCTCTATGTTGGCCATCACTCAATTACCTTGGTAACCACTCCGGCGCCAACCGTTCGACCGCCCTCTCGGATAGCAAAACGAGAACCGTCCTCCAATGCAACGTCACTGATAAGCTCCACCATCAACTCAACGTTGTCGCCCGGCATCACCATCTCCACTC
>JAYELY010000091.1:0-4027 GCA_034717795.1 Caldifarciminota bacterium | reverse complement strand
TCTACCCGGAGCGAGTATAAAGCAAGCGCTGACCATCCCAAGGCATCTTGCACACGCTTTGCAGCCGCCTGCGCGTCCCAGGGATAATCGGAGGATGCGAACGCAAGCTTCCCTAACGGCGTTAGCTTTTGTATCTTTTCAGAACTCATCCACTGACCTCCTTTCCTTTTAGCATGATCATATTGTGAGGGGGTTCGTGAAGAACACAATAGAAACCTGACGAACTGGCACCCCACGACGTTTTCTTCGAAAACGCCGCGGGGACCCCGAAAGAAAAAAGAAAGCTTGCAAAGCAAGCCTTACAGATTTTACCTTGCGAGCTTTTTGCGTAAGCAAAAAGGAGCATTTATTTCGGGGTTCCCGGACAAAGGTTGTACGTTTGTCTGAATTAAAAGGCTTGACTTCCAGCCAGCTTTGACTATCTTAATACCGATTTGATGCCGAGTGTTAGGAGTAGCCTATGAAAAGAACCCTTAATCTTCTGCTCATGGGAATTGTGGCGGCGGGACTTGTAACCTGCGGCGGCGAGGACCCCGAGCCCGTGCTTAAGGAACTGACCCAGAGGTACTGGCAGGCGGTGTTTCGAGGCCGCATACAAGAGGCGTATGAGATGCTTTCGGACAGCTCCCGCGCCAGCGTCACTCCCCAGGAGTTCAGCGAGGCGATGAGGTTCGTAGCGCTTGACGGCGAAGGAGTTCATGAGTTACAAGATGCGTTTGCCGGGAAAACAAAGCTCACGATCCTCGGAGTAGAGGCAAAGAAAAAGGAAGGAGCGGTGACCGTCATACTGCTCGTGCCCGCGCTGGCTGGACTCAAGAGCAACTTAGAGGCTCAGCTTGCTTCCGGAGAGATCGAGGTGGAGGATGAGGCGGCTTGGATGCTACAAGAGATGACAACGGCGATTGAGGAAAACCGCCTGCCCACCCAGGAGCTACGGCTCAAGATGACTTGGATTCTTGAGAATAACCAATGGCGATTAGTATTCTGAAGGGGTTGACGAACCGACGCTCTCTTGTATGCTTCAGATTATCTATGAATGCAACCCGGAGGAAAAATGAAGCGTAATCTGCTTTTGCTTGCGGCACTTATCTCGCTTGTGCTTGCCGGATGTCCGAATAAGGATGAGGCCCCAATCGTGCGCCAGCGGGCGGAACGATACTGGAATTACCTGTACCGAGGCGAGACACGGTCCGCTTACAACATGCTGGATAAAAAAAGCCAGGGCTTTCTTTCTTATCCGGACTACGCACGAAAGGTAGGTTTCGGCCCGACCAACCTTCCCGAGGTCAAGGAGTACTGGGAGGCATACTATCCCAACACCCAGATAGAGGTGAAAAACATCTCCGTTCAACGCAAGCAGGCGATCGTCTACCTCACCCTTACCATCCCTGATCCGACGTGGTTCCCGGACGAGGCGTACGCCGAAGCCAAACGCCTGGGTCTTGAAGGGCACGAATACGCCCTCTTCATGATACGCGCCCAAACCGAGGCCCTGAAGAGGGGCGAGATCCCCCTTGTGAGGATACAGGAAAACACCCAACTCGTAAAGGAAGATAACGTTTGGCGCATCGTCTTCCGTGAGGAAGATTAATCACTTGGTGTTATCCTTTTAGATAATTCTCTCACCTTCTTTCAGGAACGCTCCTAATAGATCTCACGCAATATAGCGGTTTATCTTTTGATCCGGTTTGGCATGAAAATTGCTCAAATAAAATTGAATAACAACAATAAGGAGGGAAGATGACCAAACAACGTGCTAAAGCATCCCTTTTAGGAATAGTGTTGTTCCTTTTTGCAACTGTCCTTGCGGCCCAAGTCACCGAAGAATGGGTAGCCCGCTACGACGGCCCGGCAAGCGGTGTGGATGAAGCTCGTGACATAGCGGTTGACGGTGCAGGCAACGTGTACGTTACAGGCTGGAGCTACGATTTAGAAACCCAGTGGGACTATGCGACCGTAAAGTACAGCCAGGGGCCGGGTGTGGCTGAGGCTTCTCCTGACGTGTCCGGCCATAGACTGGAAGTTGCTCAACTTACACCCGAGCCTGTAATCACCTACACCTTGTCTTCTTCCAGTTCAATTTCCCTAAAGCTCTACGACGTTACCGGCAAGCTGGTTAGGACGCTTGTCACTGGCAGTCAAGAAGCAGGCATTCATACCATAACCTGGGATGCTACCGATTACCCCGCAGGCCTGTATTTCGTGCGGCTGAGGGCGGGGGATTGTTATGCCGCTGTAAAAACGATTTTGACGAAATAAGCAAAGGAGGGAATAATGAAGAAAGCCCTGGTTTGTTTAATGATGATCCTGCCAGGTATCATGTTAGCCCAGGTCACCGAGGAGTGGGTGGCGCGGTACTTTAGTGGGTTCACCGAGACGTGGAAAGAGGCGGTTGCCATTGTAGTAGATGATGAAGGCAATGTCTACGTAACCGGTCACTGCCCTCGTCTTGATACCGTCAACGACACGATTGAGCAAAACATTGACATCGTTACCGTCAAATACAACTCTCAAGGTGACGAACAGTGGGTTCAGAGCTACAACGGCCCAGGTGACGATACCGATTGGCCCTTTGCTATGGCGATTGACAGTTCAGGAAACGTGTACGTTACTGGGTACAGTGTAGGTTCAGAGACTGGAACCGACTACATCACCATCAAGTACAGCTCGGGTGGCGAAGAGGAGTGGGTTGCACGATATGATGGTCCCATTAGCGGGTCAGATTTTGCTTGGGATTTAGCGATTGACACCGAAAGCAACGTTTATGTGACCGGTTCCAGCGAAGGAGAAGGTTCCGAAGGAGATTGCGTGACAATCAGGTACAATTCTACAGGAAAGGAAGTTTGGGTTGAGCGTTATAACGGTACCCGGGATGGATTCGATGTAGGTACAAGTATTGAAACAGACCATGCGGGGAACGTTTACGTCGCAGGAGAGGTCTCCAATCTTGAAACCTGGTCGGATTTTCTGATTATCAAGTACAGTTCCATGGGGTATGAAAAGTGGACGGCCAGTTACGATGGACCGGCAAATCACTACGATCACGTTACCGACCTTGCTTGGGACGGCTCGGGTAACGTTTACGTCACCGGGGTAAGCGCTTCTGCGTCAGACCCCATCAACAAGGATTATGCTACCTGCAAGTTCAGTGCCTCGGGTCAGATGCGGTGGGCAGCGCGATACGACGGGCCTTCAGGTACCGAAGATGAGCCAGTAACCATAGTAGTCAACGACTGGGGCAGCGTGTATGTTACCGGTCACAGTTACAAGGATAAGAACGACTGGGACTTCTTAACCATCAAGTACTCATCTATCGGTGAAGAGCAGTGGGTAAAACGCTATGAAGGTGATGCAGGTGTCTGGGATGAAGCTCACGATATGGCCATGGACCATCAAGGCAATATCTACGTGACCGGTTATAGCTTTAATGATGAAACCAGCATTGACTGTACAACCATCAAATATAGCCCTGAAGGTGAGGAACTCTGGATTGCCGACTATAACGGCTCGGAGTACGGAATAGACAAGGGAAATGCTATCGTCTTGGATAAGCTGGGTAACGTTTACGTATCTGGTGGATGCACTAACTACCCTGAAGAAACCATGAATTATCTGACCATCAAGTACAGCCAGGGGCCGGGTGTGGCTGAGGCTTATCCTGATTTGCCCGGCCATCGACTAGAAGTTGCTCAACTTACACCCGAGCCTGTAATCACCTACACATTGCCTTCTTCCAGTTCAATTTCCCTAAAGGTCTACGACGTTACCGGCAAGCTGGTGAGGACGCTGGTCTCAGGAAGTCAGGAAGCAGGCACTCATACCGTAACCTGGGACGGCAGGGATAACGTTGGACAGCAAGTGTCAAGCGGGCTTTACTTCATACGTATAGCTGCACCTGGCTTCAGCCGCTTCGCAAAGGTCGTTATGATACGATGAAATGCTCCTTTTCGCTAGAAGCGAAAAGATCGCAACGGATCCTGTTCTTCTCGAAAGGTAGTCCGTAAAATGGGATCGAGAGGCACTCGGT
>JAYELY010000090.1:0-4029 GCA_034717795.1 Caldifarciminota bacterium | reverse complement strand
CGCCTGAAGGGTAGCACATCGGCGTATAGAGCGCCTGGTGCATTTCCAGCGTGGCAACGTCATTGGTAACCAGGCGGTTGAGAAAGGCAAGCGCATCCTTACCCTTGACCTCGACCCTGCCCATGTGGGATACGTCGAATACCCCGACCGAGGAACGAACCTTGGCGTGCTCGGCCATCAGACCTTCGAACTGAACCGGCATCTGGTATCCGGCAAAGGGAACCATCCTGCCGCCCGCAGCAACAATTTTATCGTAGAACGGTGTTTTCTTGTCCATTAATTTGCTCCTAGATTGGATGATTATACGGGGTGGTGAAAGAGTGTCAAGGTTGTTTTAACAAGGGCTTGACAAGAACTTCAAATTCCTTACAATTCATATATAGAAGTTAACCTTGGAGGAAAATCGTGGGACAGAATACAAAGACATTAAGCGTGGAAGAGTGGAATGCGCTTACTGAAGCGCTTATTGCACTTTTGCTTAAATACGAGGAAATAAAGGAAACACGCCCAAAAGAAACACCTCAGGGTGAAAGCCTAGCTGCTGCCTGCACCAAATAAAGCTTTACTACAAGGAGGGGTTCTCATGGCTATAATAGCTCTGATTTTTGACTTTGATGATACTTTAGTCCCTGATTCTACTACCCTGCTCCTCAGAAAGTATGGGATAGACCCTGAAGTCTTTTGGAAAACCAAGTGGCAATCTCTAATAACATCAGGTTATGATCCAGCACTTGCTTGCTTGAATTTGTTATTGGATAATATTGGTGAGGGCAAACCCCTTGGGCCGTTAACGAATAGTGACTTGAATACCTTTGGTGCAGAACTTCAAGACAAGTTTTACCCAGGGCTACCTGAGTTGTTCGATTTTCTTAGGGAATTCGTTTCTCAAAAGGTCCAAGACGTAAGTATTGAGTTCTACATAATATCGGGTGGCTTACAGGAGATAATTGAAGCAAGCCCTTTTATCCGTGAGAATTTCAAGGGGGTATATGCCTCACAACTTGCTAGTGATACGCCGAATGGGGTCCTTAAGCACATAAAACGTTGTGTGACTTTTACGGAAAAGACGCGATACCTTTTCGAAATAAACAAAGGCATCCTTCCAAAGGATACTATAAAAAGGCCTTATGCCGTAAATGAAGATGTACCTAAAGAGAATCGTCGAGTTAAGATTCACAATATGATATATGTTGGAGATGGCCTCACGGATATTCCTTGCTTTTCATTAGTGTTGAAAGAAAGAGGTATCCCTCTTGGAATTATAAAGGCAGAAGATCCTAAAAGTACAGTTATACAATTACTAGCCCCGCGACGTGTTGTCAGCGCTCATCTACCGAACTACAATGATGATCATGAATTAGGAATCGTAATCAGAAACATTGTAGCTACATTTTGCACCCGCATCGAAATAGATAGGGCATCAGCGATACGTAGTCAAAACCTGTAGTTTGTAGAGAACAACCTTCAGGTCGTCCCGCTTGACACCCTTCCCCCTTAGCGTATCATCATCTGATGGAACAAGGCTGCTACGATGCATACGTCCGCACGGCGTTGAGGATGGGTGCCAAAGAGGCAAAGATTATCCCTGCCGATACGGTGCTCATCGCCCAGTGGGTCAGGGAGAAGTGTCAGTTCGGGTGCGGGGGATACGGCAAGAATCTGACATGTCCTCCCAACTCGCCTGCTCCGGAAGAAACCAGCCGGATGCTTACCCACTACAAGCACGCGCTCCTGATCCATGGGGATGAGGAGACCCCTATCACGAGGATAGTTGCCGCCCTTGAGCGGGAGATATTTCTGGACGGGCATCACAAGGCGTTCGGCATGGGCGCGGGGCCATGCTCTATCTGCGAGGAGTGCGTGGAGCCATGTAAATACCCTCACCAGGCGCGTCCCTCGATGGAGGCGTGCGGGATAGACGTATACACGACAGTGCGTGCCAACGGCTTCCCGATCCAGGTACTGAAGGACGAGGGCTGCAAGGGCAACTACTACGGCCTGGTGCTTGTTGACTGAGGTGAACGTTTTGGAAATATCCTCGCGGTTCTATTGAATCCAGACTCACAGCTCCTTCTGCATCTTGCGCATCACGGTGCGGTAGCCCAGCCCTTCGTAGAGTTTGAAAGCGGATAGGTTGGATTCAGCCACCGCAAGCTGGATTACCTTCATGCCTTTTTCATGTGTCCAGGACTCGACCTGCGTCATGAGTGCGCTGGCGATCCCCTGGCCGCGGTGAGATTGTCTGACCCCAACCATATCCAGACTTACATACGGAGCCGGAGTACAATCATCAGGGGTGTGCTGAACCTCGACATAGACGAACCCAGCAATTACAGAATCGGATTCCGCGACGAGAATCAATCTCTCATCATTGGGGATTGATTCGGCAAACAGTTTGTTGTAGAACTCAACCCCTCCCGGTTCTCCCGTGCCTTCGAATGGCGCAACTTCTAAGCACAATGAGGTAATCGTTTCTATGTCCGACTCGACAGCAGGACGGATTCTAAAGCCGGTGTTCAAGAGAGATCAAACAGGTAGAGCTTTTCCTCGGTCATCTCCCGGATAGCATAGGCAGGACCCTCGCGCCCAATGCCCGAGCCCTTCATCCCGCCGTAGGGCATGAGGTCTACCCTGAAGGTTGGCACCTCGTTTACCAGAACCCCACCGGCATCTATCCCGTCGCACGCCTGGAACGCCTTTTTGAGATCAGAGGTGAACACCGAACCCTGCAGGCCGTAGCAGGTGGCGTTCACCTTGCAGATGGCGTCCTTGAGGTCTTTGACCGGATTGACGACGACCAAAGGGGCGAACGCTTCCATCTTGATGAGCTTTTGATCTTCCGGGACCTTGGCAAGAATCCAGGGACCGAGCACGGCGCCTTCGCGCTTGCCTTCGAGGACTACTTCTGCACCTGCGGAGCGGGCTTCATCTATCCACGAAAGGATGCGCTCGATTTGTTTCCCCTCGATCATCGGGCCTAGTTCGGTGGACTCGTCGAGTGGGTTACCGGTCTTCAGGGTAGAGACTTCGGAGACAAGAAGGTCGAGGAATTTCTGGTAGGCTTCCTCCTCAACGTAGACCCTTTGGGTGGAGATGCAGACCTGTCCGGCAAGCGAGTAGCCGCCTATGCGAATCTTCTTTGCAGCCTTTTCGAGATCGCCGTCGGAGAGTATTACGACCGCGGAGTTGGAGCCGAGCTCAAGGGCGATCTTCTTGATGCCTGCATGTCTTGTGATCTCCTCCCCTACCGCCTTGGAGCCGGTGAAGGTCACCATGCGCGGGATAGGGGATTCTACCAGAGCATTCCCAACGGTGGAACCAGGGCCTATGACCACCTGGAGGGCTTCCACTGGCAACCCTGCATCATAAAGGGTTTCTGCCAGCTTGACACCGGAAAGCGGGGTTGCCGATGCGGGCTTGAGTATTACCGAGCATCCTGCTGCGATAGCAGGGCCTATCTTGTGAGCGGCCAGGTTGAGAGGGAAGTTGAACGGTGTTATTGCCGCCACCACCCCGCACGGGACCCGTTTGTAGAATCCCTGCTTGTTGGGATGTCCTGCGGCGGAGAACGGAATCTCCTGGCCTCGAAGCTTAACGGCCTCAACTGCAGAGAGCCGCAGGGTGTTCTGGCAGCGTGCGACCTCGCTCCTCGCCTCACGCCAGGTCTTGCCAACCTCCATCGCCAGGATTTGGGCGAACTCTTCAGCGTACTTGGAAACCAGGTCAGCGGCGGTGTTGAGAATCTCGGCCCGGCGCTGCTGGGTTAAATCCCGCATCTTGATAAGCCCGTTCTGGGCCAGGGAGAGTTTCGCGGCAACCGTCGACGCTGTATCCTGCTCCAGCTCGGCGATCTCTGAATTGTCGTAGGGGTTAAATACCTTCAATTTCTCAGCCATTGACTCCTCCAAAAATGTTTTCACGTAGTGCGAACCTTCAGGTTCGCCTGTTAGAAAACTTAGGATATTCCAGACCAGTATACGAGTGACCTATGAGGTGTCAAGAAGGAGCAATTTAAAATGTAGGGGCACG
>JAYELY010000089.1:0-4035 GCA_034717795.1 Caldifarciminota bacterium | reverse complement strand
GCTTTTTGTGTTGTGGGATTTTGAAATGTTCTTGAAATCTCTTAACTTAGAAAGGGGGCAGGGATGCTGCCTTTGATGCTTTATCTTATCTTGGGCATAAACCTGGATCAGGTCGAGTGGCAGAGTTTGCTTAACGCAAACCTTATCTACGATATCACGCCTGTTGAGGACGGTGCGTGGTGCGCAACGAACGGCGGGGTGCGGTTCTTCTCGCTAAAGGACTCCGCGTTTACCCGCGGTTTTACCAACACCGACGGGCTTTCGCACAACGTTTGCCGCAGCCTGGCGTTGGTCAGCTCCGGCGAGTTGTGGGTTGGGACTGACGATGGACTGGCCCTGATCGATCCTGAGTCCGATCGGGTCTTACCTCATCCAGAGGTCAGCGGCTCCGTGCTTTCGCTCGCTCTCAACGGTGACACGCTTGCCGTTGGTACACCAAGCGGGGTGTTCTTTATTTTGATGAAATCTACGCCAGCTTCCTTGGATGATGATACCAGGATTCCTATCCCACCGCTTGGCAACCGCTCCGCACCAAGGATGTGCTGGTTCAAAGGGGATTTATGGATAGGCTCGGATGAAGGTCTCAGGCGTTACGTCCCGACAACTGGCTCGGTTGAGACCTTCAGCATCACCGATGGTTTACCTTCTATGGATATACGCGACCTGGATCCCGGGGATTCTCTCAATGTTCTTACCCGCAAGGGGGTATCAAGATATGCCGAATCAGGAGCCGGCTTCCATACGGTTGTTCTATTCCCAGACACCTTTTTCCTCCCGGAGACTTTGCCTTTGCCTGAGGTTACGTCACTCGCCCACAGCAGGGATACGATTTATATAACCTCTTCATCAGGAGCGGGTTTATACCACCGTCTAATGCGGTATCGAGAGGCAGTTGATTCATTAGAAATCCGTGGGTTTTGGATAGATACCCCTGCAGGGGTAAGGATGAACTGGGCTAGGCGCATGCAGACCATAGCGGTTGATAACTGGGGTCGGATATGGATTGGTTTTGCTGGTGGAACAGATGGATACTGGGGTGATGGGCTCATAGTTTGGGGTGGGGAATGGAGAACGTTATGGGATGGTTCGCAAAGCTTCGATTGCCCTGGGCTTAACTCCAACTTTGTTTGGCATCTTCTGTTGGATGATCGTGACAATCTCTGGATGACTCATGGCATGCGCGGGGTGACGCGTTACTTTGAAGAGGGGGAGGAGGGTTGGGAAAATCTTTATACTAACGATAGCGTTCCCATTAATAACTCCACAAAGGTGAGCGCTGTTGACTCGAAGGGACGGATTGTGTTCGGTTCGTGGTGGACTACCAATGGTGTTGTTCGTTACGACCCCTCGACAAATGAGTGGGATGAGTATTCGTGGGGCGAGGGGGTAAGCCTTAACATAATAACCTGGGTTGCGGTAGATCCATTGGATCGGATATGGGTTTCTCACTTTAATTCCCAAAGGATGAGCGTGCTTTCGCCTGATCTCCAGGAATTGACGCACATCAATTGGTCAGATATCTATGAGCATGTTTATGCGCTCGAGTTCGATCCCTTAGGCACGGTATGGGCGGGTACGAGTGCAGGACTTGTGGCTTACTATCCACCGGATTTTACGCAAAAACTCGAAGGGGGTGAGTTTGCCGTCGAGGTTCCGGCCCAGCAGGTGCGGGATATAGCACTGGACGGCTCAGGAGGTGTCTGGGGAGTCTCGCCCGAGGGGGCGTTTCACTGGACTCCTGACGAGACGGTGTGGTATAAAGACTCAAACTCGCCGATTCCTGAGAACGATCTTGTTTCGGTTGATCGCGATCCCTGGGGAAGAATCTACTTCCTTTGCAGGAACGAAGGGGTGGTTGTCTACGATCCCGCAAGTAGCGCATACGATACCTCTCATCCTTTGTGGCAGGTTATATCCTCATACGGCACCCGGCTCATCAATGGTTTCGAGTACAGCTGGCTCGACGTTGATCGGACCGGACGTGTTGCGGTGGGAACCGCAGGCGGTGGCATCTCGCTCTTTACCCTGCCTCGCTATACAGACTCGGTATCCGCTAAGGTGTCGGTTTATCCAAATCCCTGCTATATTTCGTTGGGGCTGCCCGTCCGCTTTACTCCGCTCGACGGAGCAGAATCGGTTACGGTCTACACCATAGCAGGGGAAAGGGTCAGTGAGTTTGGCAGTAACGAGTTCGTAACTATCCAAGGCATGAAGCAGGCCGAGTTGGACGTAAGCCGCATGGCCGCGGGCCTTTACCTTGCGGTCATCCGTTTCCCTGACCGCGTCGAGCGTGTAAAGTTCGTTCTTCTTCGCTGATTCTCCTGTATATCTCTTAGAGTCACAGGTCAAAGCGGCCAAAAGGAAGTCAATGAAGGCGCCACCTGGGTAGGTAAAGCGGTTCTCATAATCCCCCAGCCGCCCCCAAACCCCCCAAAGATTGAGGAGTTCGAAGTCTGGGGCACCTGGGATACGCGTGCGGATGGTGACTACTTCGACTACACTGACTGTCCCTGCCCGCCTGCTACGCCTACCTATAGCGCACACTGGATTGCAAGCCACAGTAATCCTTTAGGCATTACAGGAAAAGGCGGCAGTGCAGGCGAGCTGCTGCCAGAGTAAAACTTAACCCTTGGAGGAGGGGGCTTGCCCCCTCCTCTTTTTTGGCCTTGACATTGCCGGAAAACCTGCTTATAATAACTCAAAGGAGGTAATGATGCTCAATATAAGCCTTTTGGCTTTAACCCTGTGGGGTGATATTCTTGTGGGGCCTTTTCAGGTAGCCGAGGCCCAGCCTAAACACCATCAGGTGTCCATGCGCGCCGCCATGGCTGCTGATGGACGGTTCGCTATAGCATGGGTAGACAGTCTTCAGTTCCCTGATCACTTCGAGATTGATCTCTTCGTGCGCTTCTTTGATCGGGACGGCATTCCCTTAACCGACGCCTACAAGATTGCCAAACTCACGGATACCACCACCTGGGTATATGATCCACGCCTGGATATGGACAGCGCAGGCAACGCCGTTCTGGTTTGGACTGATGGCCGGACTATGAGCAGTACAAAGCTATCCACCATACGATTCCAGGCCTTTGCCCCTGATGGAACTCCTCTGGATTCTGCAAAGACATTGTACTCAGAGGTAGATATCAGTGTTGCGACGCCCGTAAGCCTTGCCAACAACGGAGAGTTCGCAATAGTATTTAACACGAAACTGGCCGGCCAATGGGGCAATTGGGTACAGCGTTTCGACCTTGCAGGCGTGCCCCAAGACTCAGCATTTCTGGCACACGATACCCTTCCCGAGACCGTTCCTCCAAGCAGCTTCATCTATCCTCAGGTTGCCTTGAACGATGCAGGCGACGTGGTGGTGACCTGGCTTCATTGGATCTACTCCCCCCACATATATCCCCGGTTTCAGGTATTCGACAGAAACGACAAACCCATACTCCCCTGGGAACCCAAGGGATATCGCATAGACGATGGTGACACCCAGGCACATGCTTGCCGGCCCGACCCTCGCTGGATAGACAATGACCGTTTCGTGGTGTTCTGGACAGATTGCTTCATACCCCCGTATAATAATCCTGTTCCGCTGGTTGGCCGGGTATTCAGCCAGAAAGGTACAGTTAAGCATCCTATTCGCAAAGTCTTACTCGATAGCTTGTTCTGCAATGCGGGCGACCCTAACGGTCGGTTCTATACGGCTGTTCTTCCTGACGGGCATTTTGCCTTGGCACACACCCGAAGCCACATGTACCCTTACCCGGACGACCCCTTTAAGTACTACTCCTGGGCGCACGCAGGCGGCATCCTTGGTCAGGTAGTGAACGACGAACCCTGGCGTCGCACAACGATATTTGAGGTCTCAGCGCCTTTCGGTTCGGATACCTTATTCAACTTCTGGGATCATCGTTGCCACTACGATTCTCCTCCTGCGGTGGCGGCATGCAACGACCGGCTTGTATGGGTGTACACAAGATTCAACCCTGATACTATCTTTGAGGCGTGGGCGGTGATAACCGACTGGGACATGGG
>JAYELY010000088.1:0-20295 GCA_034717795.1 Caldifarciminota bacterium | reverse complement strand
TTGAGGATATCGTTGGCCCGCTCCGCATCGGAGGCGAAATAGGTGTGGGCGTGATTCTTTTCCAATGCCTCGCGTGCCTTACCCACGTAGGAATCCAGATTATCTATAACCCTGTTCTTGATCTCCTGGAGCCGTTCGCGCTTCTCTACCACATCGGGGAACGCGGCAAGTGCGGCGTCCCGGTTGGAACGGAAGGCGGCAACTGCACGCTCCAGCGCGGTCTTGAGGAACTTATCCTTGAGCGCCTTGTAGATGGTTCGTTTGTAGGCATTGAACTCTTTACTGGCTTCCATCTCAATCCTCCATGTTCTCTGCAAGGAACTGGGGCAGATCGAAAACTTTTATTTCCTTATCTTCAATCTCCGCCGCGCCGTCTGTGAGGTTCAGGGTACAGAACGGGCATGAGGTGACTATGGTGTCGGCGTCTTTGGGAAGTACGTCGTCTTGTATCTTCCGCTTAGCCGCGGCCACCGCCAATTTAGGAAGGGATGCTCTCAAGAGCCCGCCCCCGCCGCAGCAGGTGCCAAGCACTCTATTACGGTCCGCCTCGATCACCTGTACGCAGGCCTCCAGCACTCGTCGGGGTTCCTCATACAAACCTGGCCCGCGCCTGCCTATACCGCACGGGTCGTGATAGAGAATCCGTACATCCTTGCGGTTCCTCAGCTTGATGCTTCCTTCCTTAAATAACTCGTCGGCGAACTCCACAAAGTGTTGCACCTTGAAAGGCAGCTCGATCCCGAACTCCTCCGGAAACTCGCAGGCAAACATCATGTAGCAGTGAGGGCATGAGGTGACCATTTTCGTTATCCCGGTTGGGATGAGTTTATCCGCAACCTTCTTTACGTACTCCGCTGCCTCGTCGTGGTATCCTGCGAGCGTCAACGGAACTCCGCAGCATAGGTCTTTACCGAGGGGGATGTAGTCTATTTTCGCCTTCCTCAAGAATCCTTCCAGCCCTTCTAAAAGATGGGGCGCTCCGGCCGTGGTGCAGCCGAAGAACACCCCTAATTTTTCGTTCTTAGTCACCGATTAACTCCTGGATTGTTCCGGCATTATTTGGGAGTGAATATCCCCAGAGGCAGGATCATCTCCTCGGGCGAGATGCCGCCGTGTTGCAGTGTATGCTTGTACTGAGCTTCGTACTCCCTGGGTTTTGTTGGGTAGATGAAGTAGCAGTCGCGCTTGGCGATAACGAAGTTTGTGGGACGAGGGAAGCGAGGCAGCTTGTATGTTGTTGGATCGGAAAGCGATACCGCATCCTTGGGATCAATGGTAAGGGCCGGACCGTACTTGTAGCGAAGATTGGCGGATATCTCCCTGCCGCCCTTTATAATCGTGGGCTTCTGGACCCTCAAAAATCCGTGGTCGGTCGTGAGCACCACGGTGACGCCGCGTTCAGCCAGGGTCTCAAGCAGAGGGGGGAAGATCGAGTTGGCGAACCACGAACGGGTCATATCCACAAGAGCATAATCCGAAGGGGCAAGCTCCTCAAGAATGGATTTTGGCTTTACCGAGTGTATGAGCACGTCAAGGAAGTTGAGTACGAACACACGGAACTTCTCCTTGCGCGAGACGATCGACTCGGCGTCACGGGCTGCGTCCTGGGCACGAGATGCCTTGCGGTAGATCATAGAGGCCGATACACGCTCCCTTTTAAGATGCTCGGTGAGAAGCTCCTGTTCGTAGCGGTTCTGACCGTGCTGGTCCCATACCCAGTAGCGGGGAAATCGTTCGGCAATCTCCTGCGGATATAGGCCCGAAAAGAGCGCGTTGCGCGAATAAGGCGTGGCCGTGGGCAGGATAGAACAAGTGTATTCGACTCGCGAGTCGAAGAACTCCTTGAAGAAGGGCAGGAGAACGAGAAACTGATCGAGGCGAATGGAGTCGAATAAAAGAAACACCACCTCCCGGCCTTTACCCAGAAGTGGAAAGACGTGCTTCGAAAGCACACGTGGTGACAGAACCGGTCCAGTGCCTTCGGCAAGCCAGCGAGGGTAGTTCTCTTCAATAAAGTGACTGAACTCGCGGCGCATTTGCTCGCGCTGCTCGTCGCCTAACCCTCGCAGCCCCTCGTCACCGAATCTTTTGAATCTCAGCTCCCAGCGGACATCGCGGCGATATGCCTGGACCCAGCCCTCCCAGTCGGCAGCTACCTCGGCACGGGTCAACTCCTGCGTATACTCGCGGCTCATGTTGTCGCGCACAAGCTTCTTGCGCTCAAGCAATCTTTTAATCGCAGACCCCAATTGTGTCGGGGTGATGGGTTTTATTATGAAATCGTCGGCAAGCTTGCCGAACGCGGAATCGACAAGCTCCTCCTCCTCACTCTTGGTTACTATCGCTACCAGCACGTCCTCGCTCTCGGCGCGGATAGCAGAAAGCGTCTCGATCCCGTCCATGCCCGGCATGATCTCGTCTAAAAGCACCAAGTCGTAGTCGCGCTTCTTCACAAGCTCTAACCCGTCCGGGCCGTTGGTGGCAGTATCTACCTCGTAGCCGCGCTCCTTCAAGCTGTATATGTGGGGCTTGAGAAGCTCTATCTCGTCGTCAATCCATAGAATACGCATCCTGTAGCATAGTCGGAAGCAGGTCTGTGTCAAGTTAAACACCCCACGACCGCACTACGTGCGCCCGCGGGGACCCCGGAAAAATTTGTGCTCCTTTTCTCCGCAGGAGAAAAGATCGCAAATCCTTGGGAACCTACCTGGCTGTTCAGTGCTTTTAAAGGGCTTCCCTTAAGCGATACGGATCAGCTCAAATCAAGGTCCACGCTTCCCTCGTCGTTCCCCCACCTTGCGGAGTTGAAAGTGTAGGAGCCTGTAAGATGGCCTCCCTTGAGTTCACCCTCGATATGCATTGTAAAATCGGTTCCGGTAACGTCCAGGTCAAGCACAGCAGGGTTGGAGGTAAGGGTGCCTTGGCCCTCAAACTCGATCACATCACCATTTATGACGAGCGTCCCCTCGGCCTCAAAGGCCTCGTTTTTCTGTTCGAAATCGAATTGCAGCAACCCGCTGTAGGTCCCATCGAAGCTCGCGTAGCTTCCTTTGAAGGTGCCGCTCGTTTTTACGGTGAGGTCAGGGGACAGGCATCCGCCCAGCAACATCACCGCGAGAAGGGCTGCACTTCTTCTCTTGATAGCACGAATCATCATTTCCCCCATTTCTTGGTTACTCAAATATTATAGGATTGATTAGTGATGTGTCAACCTACACAGAGGTCATTTTTGAGAGGCCTTTGAATCGGAATCAGAGGCGTCAATTGGGCTGCAAAATGCTTGACTAATCCTGGAATTGGACTATTATTTTACAACAACCTAACCAAGGAGGATATGTATGAAAAAAGTCTTAGTCGTATTGGCACTGTGCGTGCCGTTCGCGGCCATGCTGGCTGTGAACATTCCAGCAGATCAAGTCATAGAACTCGGAAATCTTCCTGAGATCACACAACCTCTAGTCCCCGAGGAGATTGAGCTTAAAGAAGACGAGGCGATTCCTTTGCCGTGGAGCTTGAGATTATCTGCTGGCGACCGTCTTGCTGTGAAGCTTACCCCTCCGTCCTACCCGTTTGGTATAACACAGGCCGCCTACGCCCCTTGGGACGAGCAATACGATCAAGAATGCAAGCTGATTTTTTACGAAGATGGTGGAACCGGTCCCGGTAGCGAGATGGATAGCAAGAATGTTGCGGCTGCCACGCCACAAATCTTTAACTGGTTCGATGTGACCGATTTGAATCTCTCTATCGAGTCTGGCAGCTTCTACTGTGCGGTGGAGTTACTCGTTAACACTTATCCTTACTTCATATATGACAGTGGGGAACCTTTGCATCATGCTTCTTGGTTCTATCCTACCAGTGCAGGACAATGGTATCCGTGGGAGAATGTTAGTGTTATCACGCCAGAAGGAGATACGGTTATTCTGGGAGAAGTCGCCGACATGATGATACGAGTTAGAGGCAATGTAGTGGGCATCGGCGAGGTGGAGCTTGGGCCCGGTGGAGTGGTGATTATGCCTTCCGCCACCATTGTGGCTTCCGAAAGTAGTGTGAACTACACGCTTCCCGAAGCTGGAAACATAGACATCTCCCTTTGGGATGCGCTGGGCCGTCCGGTCAAGACCCTCTATACCGGCCACGCCGATGCGGGCGAGCACACCCTTACCTGGGACGCCTCCGGGCTTCCACGCGGCGCATACTTCCTCAAACTCAAAACCGCCAATACCGTAAGCACAGCCAAGATTGTTCTGATCGACTGAAATTAACCTCTAACCTTTTGCAGCGGGCCTTGCGCCCGCTGTTTTTTTAATAACCACAATCCTTCTTTAGTCATGTGAGATGAATAAACTGCTTGTTGATTCGCTTCTAAAATATCGGGGTCACCTGGCACTTGACTACTTTCGGAATTGGACTATTATTAGCCCAACAACTTTACCAAGGAGGAACCGTCATGAAGAAGCTATGGCTTTTACTAGGGGCAGTGGTGATACTGGGTTTGGTGGTGTGTGCGAAACCCAACGGCGCTATCGAGGTTAAATCAACCCCTGAAGGTGCGGCTGTTTACCTTGACGGAGACGACACCGATGAGAAGACAAACACCATCCTTGCGGACCTTGAACCCGGCGACTACACCGTGAAGCTCGTCCTTGAAGGCTACGACGACTATGAGGAGGCAGTCACGGTTGAAGGCGGCGACACGGTGCTCGTTGAGGCTGTATTGGTGGCAAACGCTTTCGGTGCGCTCCAGGTGAACTCAACACCTGAGGGAGCCGAAATCTGGCTTGATGGTGATAGCACTGGCGTTGCGACTAATGCCTTCTTTGACAGCCTGGCTGTCGGTTCACATACGCTCAAGCTTAAACTGAAAGATTACAAGGACTGGGATACTACGGTAACGATCATTAAGGATGATACGGTTACGGTGGATGCGGAGCTAAGTAAGCCAACCGGTTCGCTTGAAGTGAAATCCACCCCCACCGGTGCGGCGATCTGGATTGACGACGAGAACACCGGTGAACTAACCGATTACACGTTTACTGACGTTGAGGTCGGAGATTATGTGGTCAAGCTCACCCTGGAAGGCTACAAGGATTGGGATACAACGGTAACGGTGAACGAGGATGAGACTACGACCATTGACGCCGTCCTTGAGGAAGCCCCGCAAGAAAAAGTAGAACTAAAGTACGATGAAGTTACCCCCGTACCATTTGGTTTCAAGATGAAAGCAGGCAACCGGATGGCTGTTGAGTTCACCCCTGGGGATTTCGGTTCGAATATGTATCCCTTTGAGCTGACCGATGCTTGTTACGTCCCGATTGGCTGGGCCGATGACCCTGACCACTGGGACGAGCAGTGCGACCTTGTCTTCTTTGGTCCAGGAGAGGAGCCTGGGGTTGAGTTAGGACGTAAGACAGTCGCGGCCACTCAGCAAGGCAACTGGAACTGGTTCGATGTAAGCAATCTGGACATCACGATCAATTCGGGAAGTTTTTTCTTTGCCGTTGAGAACCGGGTTAACGACAATCCCGGCATGGCATTGGACGGGGCTCAACCTATGCACCATGTCTCGTGGATGTACACCGTCTTCGTTGGAGAAATCGACCCAAAGTGGGCGTCGTTCGATAACATCTCTATTACGGGCTGGCCCGAAGAGATACATTTGGGCGACAGCTGCGACCTGATACTTCGCGTTAAGGGAATGGTGCCAGGCGGCAAAGAAGTGACACTTATGCCAACGGTCAGACACGAAGTTTCCCCCGGAGCTCCCAGGGTGACGCTTTCTGCCGATCATAAGTACGAGGTTCTGGACTGGAGGGAACTCAGATAGCGTAACCTTGAGCTTTTATCCTTAAACGGCTCCTGAGGTAGTGATGCCGAGGGTGTGCTGAAGCTGAGATAAAACAAAGCTCAATTAAGAACATTAGAGCGGGCTCGTGCCCGCTCCTTTTTCAATGCCAATAGTGAGGACTTGACATTGGGCGCGGCGCGGATATGCTTCTTTTAAGCTGGCTAAGTATAAGGCGGAGGGGTTAATCAGAGGTATAATAACGCAAGGAAGCTATCTATGAGCAAAGACAAGGAAAAGGCTGGTGCGCCGGAAAGCGGCGAAGATTACCGGGAATACGTCCGCAAGAGGCTTGCTCTGATTGCTCCGGTGATCCAGAAGGTCTCGCTTGGCGAGTTCAGCGAGAAGATTGATATCCCACAGGGCGCAGAGGATGAGTTCACAGAACTCCTGGTAGGACTCAACCTGATGATCGACGACCTGCGGTTCATGTTCGCAGAGAACAAGGAAAAGACCGCTGAGCTGGAACGCCGCTTCACTGAGCTTTCCGTGTTCAACGAGATAGGCCATGCATTGGGCTCTACACTGAAGTTGGCAGAGCTTCTTGAGGTAATATACAATCAGACCGGCCGTATCATGGATACAGAGAACTTCTACATAGCTCTCTACGACGACAGATCCAACACCATCGAGTTCCCCCTGTTTATTGAGGAGGGGAAGCGTACAGATGTACCTCCCAGGAAGTTCGGCAAAGGACTTACCGAGTATATTATTTCAAATCTCAAACCTCTCCTTATAAGAGATGATGTTGTTAACGTCACCCGCAGGTTGGGTATAGATATGGTGCTGAAGGGTGCTGAGCCGAAGTGCTGGCTTGGTGTTCCCATGATCTCCCACGAGGAGGTCGTTGGGGTGGTAACGGTGCAGAGTACCCGAGAGCCTAACGTTTACGATGAGGACCATAAGCGTCTTCTGGAGACGGTTGCCAACCAGGCGGCCGGAGCCGTGGCCAACGCACGCGCTTACGAGAAGTTAGAGCGCAGGGTCAGGGAGCTGGGTGCGTTCAACGAGGTAGGACGCGCCCTGGGCTCGACCCTCAAACTGGAAGAACAGCTCAAGATCGTCTACGAGCAGGCCCGTCAGGTAATGCCTGCAGATCACTTCTACGTTGCCCTTTACCATCCGGCGGATGAGGAGGCTGGAGCAGGGGCTGAGATTGAGTTCGTGTTTAACATCCAGGACGGCCTCCAGGCACCGCCACGCACCCGTTCCTTCAGTAGCGGGCTGACAGAGCATATAATTCGCACCCGTAAGCCTCTCCTGATCCAACGCGATCTTCGCAGCCGGATCAAGGAGCTGGGGCTTGATGTGGTAGTTAGAGGCACGCCTGCCCGCTCCTGGCTGGGGGTGCCGCTTATCGTGCGCAATGAGGTTATAGGGGTGATGGCGGTGCAGAGCGTTGAGAGGGAGGAAGCGTATGACAAGGGGCACAAGGAGTTCCTTGCCTCGCTTGCAAGCCAGGCATCAGGCGCGATTGATAACGCCCGTGCCTACCGTGAGCTTGAGAATCGTTTAACCGAACTTTCGGTGCTCAACGAGATCAGTCAAGCTATCAGTTCCACCCTTGATATCGAGGAGCTTTACGGGGTTGTACACGAGCAAATCAAGCGTCTTATGCCCGTGGAGAACTTCTACATAGCCCTATACGACGCACAGCGTGATAAGGTGAGCTTCCCCTACGCGATTGAGCACGGCCAGCGTGCTCCTGCCGGCGAGGGCGAATGGGCTACACGCAGGGCCGGCCATGGGATGACCGAGTATGTTATCCGCACCGCAAAACCACAGGTGGTTCAGGGAGATAGCCAGGTGCAGCTTGCAAAGAGGGGGATAAACCATATAGGCAAGGTTTCCCGCTCCTGGATTGGCGCCCCAATGATCGTGCGCAACGAGGTGATCGGGGTAATGGCTTCTCAGGCCTTTGACCCCAAGATTCGATACTCCCGTAAACATCTCCGTTTCCTGCAACTTGTTGCCAACCAGGCCGCACCGGCGGTTGAGAATGCCAAGGCCTATGCCGTGCTCGAGCGCCGGGTCGCCGAGCGTACAGCAGAGCTTCAGAAGTCAAACGAGGCGCTTGAGGATTTCGTGTACACCGCGAGTCATGACCTCAAGGCGCCCCTGAGGGCTGTTCTTGGCTTCAGCCAGTTCCTTGTAGAGGACTTTGGTTCTACGCTGCCCGAGGAAGGCAAGATGTATGTCGAGCGCATGTCTCAAAACGCAAAGCGAATGGAGCGTCTGATAGACGATCTCTTAGAGCTCTCACGGGTGGGCCGGATCAAGGAGCCGTATGAGGAGACCGATATAGATGAGATGCTTTCGGAGGTCGCTACTACTCTTACGCCTGGGGAGAGCGTTTCCATAAGTATCGAGGGGCCAATGCCCCGCATAGTCTGTGAGCGGGTAAAGATAGGTCAGATCTTTGCGAATCTCATCTCCAACGCCATCAAGTATAACGACAAGGAACACGCAGAGATCACTGTGGGATTCGAAGACCGCGGCGAGGAGATTGAGTTCTTCGTGGCGGATAACGGGCCCGGGATAGAACAGCGTTACTTTGAGAAGATCTTTCAGATATTCCAGAGGCTTTCGAGCGATGGAAGCGGTACAGGTATCGGGCTGGCGCTGGTGAAAAAGATAATCGAAGGCCACAAGGGACGTATATGGGTGGAGTCCGAGGTGGGGAAGGGAACAACATTTCGTTTCGTGCTGCCGAAACATCCTGAGAGAATGGAGGAGGAGCAATGAATTCAACCAAAGGGATTCCCATTCTTCTGGTGGATGATGATGAAGACGACATCCTCATAACCAGACGCGCATTTGAACGCTACGAGCCGAAAAACATCCTGTATGTGGTTCGTGACGGGGACGAGGCGCTTGATTTTATCTACCACCGCGCTAACTACGAGGATAAGTCTGTCCCTACCCCGGGGCTTATCTTTCTTGACATCAACATGCCGAAGATGAATGGACTTGAGGTCCTGCGGCGTATTAAGGAAGATCCCGAAAAACGGCACATACCGGTGGTAATACTTACCACCTCTCGCAGGGAACAGGATATGATCGAAGGCTACAACCTGGGTGTCAACTCCTATATCGTCAAACCGGTGGACTTCACGAAGTTCATGGAAGCGGTCAGCACCATCAATCTTTACTGGAGTCTTAACCAGTTACCCGATTAGGAGGTTTTTTGTCCGCCGATGCCGATAGAGAAAAGCATGCCTCTCTGAATACAAAGAGGTCCAACGCGAGGCGGAAAGAAAACGATGCGGGAAGAGAGCGGCTTTCTACAGGTAAGGCGGCGAGCGATAAGGGCAAGAAGAAGACGCAGGGTAGTACCGCCTATAAGCTTGATGATCTCTTGGAACTCATCTCCTCGGGCAAGGATTACCCGGCCTCGCCACTGATGGAACTCGTGAGCAATGACGGGGAGATCAGGCGACTCGTTGAGGCATTCCGAATGCGGGAGGAGAGGCTGCGTTCTGAACCGGAACTTGAGAGTGAGGAGCTCTACCGGACGCTGGTCAACACCGCTCAGGAAGGGATCATTCTCGACGATCCCGACGACACCATCCTTTTTGCCAATCCTACGGTCTCCGCCCTGTTGGGGTATCCGCAGGATGAGCTTGTAGGGCGATCGCTTTTTGATTTCATTCCCCCTGATGAGGCAAAACTCCTTCGTTCTCAGACCGCTCGGCGAATTAAAGGAGAGACCTCTCGCTATGAGCTGACCTTCATTCACAAAGAGGGGATGCGTCGTCGGACGCTTGTGACGGGCGCTCCGCTCTATGATTCCGAGGGGAAGTTCTACGCCTCTATGGCGATCTTAACCGACATCACCGAACTCAAGCGGGCAGAGGAGGAGATCAAGCGCCGCAGCGAGGAGCTGAGGGTTTTGCTTGAGACCGGCACTGCTGTTTCCTCTACTCTGGACGAGAAAAAGATATCTCAGCTCATAGCCTCACGCGCTTCGGAGCTGATCCGGGCCGACGGATGCAGTGTGTACAGCTTTGACGCCGAGGCAAAGGAGCTGGTTCCCATAACTACCACAGTTGCAGCTGAGTACCAAGAGAGGATGACCTGCCGTGTTCCTCTGGGAGAAGGGATCACCGGCAAAGCCGCAGTCGAGCGCAAACCTCTTATGGCCAACAATGTTCACCTTGATCCCCAGGCGAGGGGGGTGCGGGGTACGCAAAAGCTTTCCACCTGTCTTTTATCCGCGCCTCTGGTGGCGCGGGAGGAGCTTTTGGGAGCCATGACCCTGGTTCGCATCTCACAGGAGGGGTTCACGGAGCACGATCTTCAGGTTTTCGCGCTTTTTGCCAGTCAGGCTGCCGAGGCGTTTGCCAACAGCTATCTCTTCAGGAAACTGCGGGAGTTCAACGAAACACTGGAACGCAAGGTAGGTGAACGCACCGCCGAACTGGAGCGTGCCAAAGGGGAGTTGGAGGAGGTGCACTTACGCTACAAGGAGAGGGTTACCGACCGGCTTTCCCGAATCGCGCCGGCGATGGAGAAGGTCTCGGTCGGCGATTTCAGCGAGAACATCACGCTGCCGGAGGAGGAAGACGAATTTACCGAGCTGATAGTGGGCCTGAATCTCATGATCGACGATCTGAGGTTCATGTTCGAGGAGAACCGTCGCCGCAGCGAGGAGCTGCGCGAGCTCAACGAGAACCTCGAGCAAATCGTTGCTCAACGCACAGCCGATCTTGAGGAGTCCAACCGCAAGACAGCCGCCTTTGCACGTGAGCTTGAGGAGATGATCTACGTGACGAGCCATGACCTCAAGACCCCGCTGCGCGCCATCTCAGGTTTCAGTCAGTTCCTTTACGTTGACTATAACGACAAGCTTGATGAGGAGGGAAGGCTTTATCTTACGAGGCTTATAGATGCGGCAAAGCGGATGGAGAAGTTGCTGGATGATCTGATTGCTACCTCGGCGGTTAGCAGAACAGAGAGGAAGTTCGAGCGTGTACCTGCGGGTGATTTGGTTAAGGAGGCGATCAAGTTGGTCAATCCAGACGAGAATGCAGACATTGTCTACGATCCGGATGAGCTCCCATCGGTGTTTTGCGATCGTTTCAAGATGATTGAGCTCTTCTATAATCTCATCTCCAACGGGCTTAAATTCAACGACAAACCGCACAAACAGATAAAGATTACAGCTCGAACCTCCGAGGGGTTTTGGGAGTTCATGGTCGCAGATAACGGGATAGGAATAGAGAAACGCCACTACGAGAGGATCTTCAAGATATTTCAGCGCCTGCATCAACGAGGCACGTATGAAGGGACCGGAGTGGGACTCTCGATGGTTAAGCGCGTCATCGAGGAACACAACGGGCGGATATGGGTTGAATCTCATCTCGGAGTGGGTACAATATTTCATTTCACGTTGCCCGTGCAAATGGAGAAGAACGATAAAACAGCTAACACTGAAAGGAGCACGTGATGGCCGAAAGACAGCCTATAGACATACTTCTCGTCGAGGACGACGAGAACGACATACTGATAACCAAAAGGGCCTTCACCAAGCACAACCTCTCCAACCGCCTGTATGTAGTTCGCGACGGCGAAGAGGCCCTTGACTTTATCTACCACCGAGGCGGGTATCAAGACCCCGAGTTGGCTCCTCGTCCTGGACTGGTTCTTCTGGATATCAACATGCCTAAGATGAACGGTATCGAGGTGCTGAGAAAGCTGAAGAGCGATCCAGGCTATAAGGTTATTCCCATAGTGATGCTTACCACCTCCAAAAGGGATCAGGACAAGATCGAAAGCTACAACCTGGGGGTAAACTCCTATATCATCAAGCCGGTAGACTTCACCAAGTTCGTGGATGCCATAGCAACCATCAACCTTTACTGGGAACTCAATGAACTGCCCTGAGGGTACTGTGAGCGATCAAACAGCCACGATTCGGGTGCTTATGATCGAGGATAACGAGGACGACCGGTTAGCGTTTCGCCGGATGGTAAGACAGCGCGAACTCGACTATGCCGTGGTCACCGCGGCCAGAGGTGCCGACGGCCTGAAGTATCTTGCGGAGCAGACCTTTGATGTGATCCTTCTGGACTTCCTTCTGATTGATATGGACGGTCTGGAGTTCCTTAGGAAGATTCGTGCTAAAGGGGTGGATATTCCTGTTATCTTCCTCACCGGTCAGGGCAGCGAAAAGGTCGCGGTTGCCGCCATGAAGCTTGGAGCGTATGATTACCTCACCAAAACCTCGGATATGAGCCACCTGGCTCAGCTTCCTGCAACCATCAGCCAGGCTATAGATCAGCACAGGCTTCGCAAGGAACGCGAACAGATCGAGCAGATGCGCGCGGATTTCATCGCAATGCTTACCCACGACCTGAAAAACCCACTCTCAACCATTATCTCAGCAGCCGAGTTCCTGAGCCATGCAGAGGGTTTCGAAGAACGTCAGAAGCGAATGGTCACACTTATCGAGGGCGCTTCCAAGGATATGCTCGGCCTGGTTGAAAACTTCCTACTCGTGTCCAAGATAGAGGCGGGCAGGCTTGAGCAAACCAGGGAGCCGGTCAGCATCAACGAGGTGCTTCTACGGGTTTTCAACATGAACAAGCTTCATGCGGAGAACAAGGGGGTCAGGCTAGAGTTAGAGCTAAGCCCGCACATACCGCTTATCGAGTGCAACCCCACGCAGATGTTCCGCGTGTTCACCAATCTTGTAGGAAACGCCTTGAAGTTCACCTCTGCAGGAGGTGAGGTCCGTATCATAAGTCAGGTCCACGGCCATGAGATCAAGGTTCTGGTTAAGGATCAGGGTACAGGGATCGCGCCTGATCTTCTGCCTTACATCTTCGACAAATACAAGCGCAGCACCTCGAACGAGCACCCTAAAGGAATCGGTTTGGGGCTTTATATAGTGAAGACGATTGTAGATTCCTTGAACGGCAAAATAGATGTGGAAAGCGAGGTCGGCAAAGGTACTGCTTTCACTATCCGCCTTCCGTTGGCCGGGCGAACCTAGTCCAGCTCACCGCGAAACCCACGTTTCGCATATTTGCAATTTAATGCACGGTCTCCCTTGACACGCCGTGAATCTCCCACTATACTGACATGCGGTAGTTATGCTGAAGAATACAAGCACTTACTTAACAATCAATCTAGGAGGTAGAATGAATCAGGATAAAGGCGTTATCTTCACAAGACGTGCCTCAGGTCTGGTGAGGGAGCTCTCTTGGTTTGACGTATTCATCTTCGTGGTGGCAGGGCCGGCGGCATCGGGCGTTATATTCTACTCGGTTTCCACCGCTGCCGATTTCCCCGGAGCCAGCCTGCCTCTGGCGTTCCTTATAGGGCTTCTGATATTTTTCCCCATCACCTTTCTGGTGGCAATGACCTCGGCCACCATGCCCCGGTCAGGTGGACTTTACATCGCGGTTTCCAGGGTCCTGGGCCCCACCACAGGCTACATCAGCGCGTGGCTGTTGTTCATCGGCTACGGTCTTTCCTCCGGGGTGCTGGGTTTCATAGTAGTGGGCCTGATCGGATCGAGTTTTTCCACCGCTGGATTGGCGTCAGGCATTGCCTGGCTGAACACTATCGGGGCGGCCATGCAAACCACGTTGTGGAAAACCATCGGGGGTGTAATCTGGGTAGCGCTTTTCTGGTACATCGCCTACACCGGAATCCGCAAGGTAAAGAACATAATGCGGGTGCTGTTCTTTGTCCCTCTGGTAGGCTCAATAATCGCCGTGGTTTGGTTCTTTGTATCCGGAGGTCTTGGTGTGGTGGAGCAGGCGTTCAACTCCACCTGGGGTTCGGGTGCGTTCGAGGCGATTCAGCAAAAGGCGGCGGAGCTGGGGTGGAAAACCCAAAAATTCTCGTTCGCAGAGACCATCAACGCTTTGATAGTAGTAATCTGGGCCTACACCTCCATCACCATCATCAACTACGCCGGGGGTGAGATCAAAACCCCCAAGAAGAGCATGATCCGCGGGTTCATGATAGGCACCATATTCGTGGGACTATTTTACGCGGTGATCGTATTCGCCACCTACTCCGCGTTCGGAGGATTCGTGGGATCGTATGACTTTCTGTTCGACAACCATCCCGAAGTACTCAAAGGCATCATGGGCGGCCTGGTGGAGCCATCGGTGCCTTTCTACTTCATGTCCATCGTGGGTAACGTGTGGATAGGCTTGGTAATAGCGGTCTCCATCGCGTTGTGGTTCGCCAACTCCATACTGCCCGGATTCCTGGCCAACTCACGCCTGGCGTTCGCCATGTCCATGGACAAGTCCTTCCCCAAGGCGCTCTCGAAAGTAAACCGCAGAACCGGCTCGCCCACCAACGCGGTGCATCTCAACGCCTTGTTCTGCCTGGTAGGGGTGTTCATGATGACCCTTGAGGTCAACGTCATCCTCTCCATACTGACCCTGACCGTGTTCTTCATCTTCTGGCCTTATGGTCTGTCAGCAATGCTCCTTCCCTATCACAAGCCGGAGATATACAACCGCTCCCCGGTGCGCTGGGAGATATTCGGCCTGCCGGTGATGACAATCCTGGGCGGGTTCGTGTTCGCGGCCGGCTGGTTCTTTATCTACCTGGCTTTGCGCAACTTCTCACTGGTGGTGATGTTGGTACTCATTGGGGTGATGATCGTCGGCCTCGCTATCTACCTCTACCAGCAGTGGCGCAACAAGAAGGAAGGCGTGGACGTGAGCAAGATCTACTCGCAAATACCGCCGGAGTAATGTGCTCCTTTTGTCCCACAGGGACAAAAGATCGCGAGTTAGGATAGTTGAAAAAGTAAGATAAACCCCATTCGGGGTCCCCAAGAGAGACGTAGTATCTGCTTGGGGTGTAAATAAGGAGACAACGATCAAGAAACTTTTCTTCTCAGTTGACGTGCACGGCGCCAACAGTGTATGGCGCAAGTGGCTGAAAGTACCAGAGATGTACGGGGTGGAAGCACTCCTCTTGTGCGGCGACCTCACCGGCAAGTCGCTCGTGCCCTTAATCAAACAGGACGACGGCACCTACAACGCGTTCTACTTCGGCAGGAACTGGAACCTTGAGGAAGGTTCCGAACTTGACGAGATGGAGCAGCGCATCCAGGATGCCGGTGCTTATACCCTGCGCTGCGACAAGACGAGGGTCAAAGAACTGCAGGACAACCCCTCCCAGGTGGAAGAGCTGATGATGTCCATGATCTCCGACCGCATCGCCCAGTGGATGGAAATGCTCATCGACCAGGTGGATTTATCCAAGATAGACGCGGTGGTCATGCCCGGCAACGACGATGACTTCGTGATTGACGACGTTATACGTTCCTTCGGCGATAAGGGCGTGGTGTGGTGCCTGGACGACGTCATAGACGTGCTCGGCATCCCCACCATCAGCGTGGCTTACGTGAACCCCACCCCCTGGGATACCCCGCGCGAGGAGTCTGAAAAAAGCTTGTCAAAACGTATACAAAAGCTGGTCAAAAGGTTGCCGGATCCTGGACAATCAATCTTCAACTTCCATCCCCCGCCATATGGCACCATGCTGGATCTGGCTCCCGAGCTCGATGCTAACAAGAAGCCGGTAACCGTGGCCGGCCAGGTCAATTTTGTACATGTGGGGAGTAAGGCCGTGTTGGAAGCGATAGAGACCTATCAGCCCCTTATCGGGTTGCACGGGCACATCCACGAGTCCTACGGCCACGACAAGATTGGCCAAACCCCGGTGGTCAACCCCGGCTCCGAGTACGGCGAGGGCATTTTGCGCGGCTACATCATCGAGATTCGCCAAGGCTCCATCACCAACCACTGGAAGGTGGAAGGGTAAGGGGGCCTAAGTGTCATTGCGAGGACTGACGACTGCAAGGAGGAAAGACGAAGCAATCTGAAACCTTGACATCCCCGCCATCCTCCAGTAACCTAACCAAAACCAAAGGAGGCACGCATCAATAACCACCATCCCATACCGTTCATTCCCGAAGGCGCGGAGCTTACCGAGAAGGTGCTCATCGACCAGGAGCAGAAATTCATGGGGGTGCTGGAGGAAATTCTAGCCAAAGCGGAGGAGTTCAAGGCAACCATGCGGGTCATCGGTTCTTTAGCGTTCCGAATCAAGTGTCCGGATTACAAGTACATGCATTACGACAATAAACGCTTCCTTACTGACGTGGACTTCGTAGCAAACAAAAAGCAGATCCTTAGAGTCAAGGATACCTTCGACGCTCTGGGCTGGGAGGAGAACATGGGCGTTCTGCAGAAATTCGGGGACAAGCGCCGCATCTTCTACCACCCCGAACTGCCCATCCATTCTGACGTGTTCATAGACAAGCTGCGATTCTGCCACGAGATAGACTTCAAAGGTCGGCTGGAGCTTGACTCGCCGACCATCAGCCTGGTTGACCTGTTATTGGAAAAGCTTCAGATAGTGGAGATAAACCGCAAGGATTTAGTAGATATCATGGTGTTGCTCTCGCAATATCCCGTTGGTGACGGGGCAAGCACAGAGCATGTGGATGGACAGTACCTTGCCGAAATCTGTTCAAAGGACTGGGGGTGGTGGCGCACCGCGACCATGAACATCGAAAAGACCCATGATTTTGCCGGCGAGTATCTTAAAGAAGCCGACGCTGTTAAGGTACGGGAGAGTCTTGACGAGCTTCGCACGATGATTGAGGAGCAAAAAAAGAGCCTGGGCTGGAAGCTGCGGGCAAAGATAGGCGAGCAGCGCAAATGGTACCGCGAGGTGGAGGAAGTTGAAAGGAGTTGATTAACACCCTACGAAGCCACTGTGTGTCTCCGCGGGGACCCCAAAGGGCAGTTCTTTCCTGAGATCTTTTTTAGCCTCCGGCTAAAAAAAGGAGCACTGATTACTTGACATCCTTGAATGAGCGCCTATAATTAAATATCGTTGGGAACGAAATTTAGATTTCCTCAGGATGCTGCTTCAAATTTCTCGGACTATCAGGTTGTAAACAAAAGAAAGGAGTTTTGTGGAAGAAACGTGCCATATCGTTCGTTCAAAAAAAGAATTAAGCGATCTATACCCAGAAGGTCATATCATCGAGTTTCTGCATAAAAACCTTGAGCAATTTCGTGATCCGCCCCACCAGATCGAAGCGGCCATAGAATACGCGTTCTCAGAGACAGAAGGCAAGGGTGGTTTTCTTGTCCTTCAGGAGCTGGAAGGCGAGCTTGTGGGGGTGGTGGTGATGAACCGAACCGGCATGTCCGGATACATCCCGGAGAACATCCTTGTATATCTGGCCACGGATTCGTCCAAGGCCCCTCTGGGTACCGGAGCCAAGCTTCTCAAGCGTGCCCTTGAGGAAGCCGAGGGTGACGTTGCTCTTCATGTAGAGTATAACAACTCGGCAAAAACACTTTACGAAACCCTGGGGTTCACCTCCAAGTACGTCGAGATGAGATACAAGAAGCAATGAGCCGGGTATTAATCGATTCAGATGTTCTTAAACATAACTTCAAGGCGCTGGATAAGCTGTTCACCAAGCGAGGAATACACTGGACAGCGGTTACCAAGGTGCTTTGCGGACACAAACCAGCCCTCAGGCTGCTGGTCGAACTGGGATTACGCTCCTTTGCCGATTCCAGGCTTGCCAATCTGAAGACTATCCGTAAGTTATGCCCTGAGGCAGAGACCATCTATATCCGTCCTACTCACCCCAAGTCAGCGCCAAGTATCGTTCAATGGGCGGATATAAGCCTTAACACCGAGCTTGCCACCATACGCGCCTTGTCTAAGGCGGCCTTGGAGCAAAACAAGGTTCACGGTATCATTATCATGATCGAGTTAGGGGAGTTAAGGGAAGGGGTGATGCCCGATCGGTTGCTGGGGTTCTACCGCGATGTGTTCGAGTTGAAAGGAATCGAGGTCCTAGGAATCGGCACCAATCTCGCCTGCATGCACGGGGTACTGCCTACCTACGACAAACTCATTCAGCTTGCACTTTACAAGAGACTCATAGAGCTTCAGTTCAACACCAGTCTTCGTTGGTGCTCGGGCGGCTCCTCCATCACCGTACCCAATATACTTGCCAAACAGCTTCCCAAGGAGATAAACCACTTCAGGGTTGGTGAAAGCCTGTTTTTGGGCACCGATCTTATCAACGGTGGATACATCAGGGGGCTTAAACCGGATGCGTTTACCTTAGCCGCCGAGATTGTTGAACTTAAGCGCAAGCCTGCAGGCCCGACCGGAGAGATGGCGGAGAATGCGTTCGGTGAGGAGCCGTCCACCGAAGAGGTAGGCGAGTGGGGATACGAAGGCGAAAGGACCCAAAGGGCTGTGCTCAACGTTGGACGATTGGATGTGCCCTTCGAGCACCTTGTTCCTTTCGATGGGGGGATAAATATCGTGGGCGGCGCCTCCGACCTTTTGGTGCTGGACGTTTCCGAGAGCAAGGAAGACTACAAGCTTGGCGACGAGATCCGCTTCCGGCTGGATTACGCGGCGCTTCTTCCGCTCATGCACTCCCGATACATGGAAAAGGAGGTCGTACACCCGCCCGGAGCATAGCTTTCAATACGGATACCTCCCAGAAAATCCATGATTAAAACGGCCTTGTCATCGGAGCATCAAAAGCGCCACCCCGGCAATGGTGACGATCGTACCTATAACCGCTATGAGGGTTATGCGCTCCCTATAGATTATCCTGGACGCCGGCAGCAGTATCAATGGGGAGAGGGAGATAAGGGTAGCTCCGACCCCGACCTCGGTGTTATTTATAGACACGAACGCCAGCAGCGTGCCCATTATAAGCCCGATTGTGGTTCCCAATGCAACGAAGAGCATTGCCTTTGCGTTCCTGGCAGAGGCTGCCACTCGTTTACCCCTGCCTATTATCAGGGTGAACACAGCGACCACCGCCGTTGCCGAGAGTACCCTTATCATGGTGGCGTCGATCTCTCCTACCCCTAAAGACATACCGTGTTTGGCGATAACCAGACCGCTGCCCTGACCTATCGCGGCCAGCACCGAGAATATGACGCCTGTAACTAGATTCTTTCTTTCCAGATGCTCGTTGCCCTTCTTGTTGAGAACGACAAGGCATATCCCCCCGACCACAAGCGCGATGCCCACGATCGCCATAAGACCAAGCGTTTCGCCAAGAAAAATCCATGCGATGAGCGCAGCAAAGACAGGGCTTGCCGACATCACAAGCATCACGATGCGCGGCCCGATCTTTCCGAGTGCTGAGAAAAGGAACCAGTCGCCTACAGCAAGGGCAACTATGCCTGATGCGCCCAACCACAACACCGCATCAAGCTGGAAGTTAAACCTGCCTCCCAGTGCAAGATGCAGAACGGTGAGAATCACCGAGGCCAGGATCAAACGCAGTATGCTGACCGAGAGCGCGTCTGTTCTTTTTGCACCCTCGGCAAAGAAGATGGCGTTCGCGGCCCAGAGTATGGCGGTGCCGATACCGGCGATCTCACCTAGATATGGCATGGTGTAATCTACACTGTCTTAAAGGACGTCTCCTATTCCCATTGGGTTACCTCGCGCCTTTGGGGGGCTTCGGACTCGTCGTAGTATACGACCTTGACGATCGAGCGGATCCTGTCAAGTCCGTAGAAAAGCTCCATCGGCTCTCCAGGCTCAAGGTCCTTCACCGCCTCCCAGAAGGTATCAAACGACGTGATCTCGTGGTATACCCCGCGAACCGCCACCGCACGCACCGGACCCGCATAGGCATCCCATGAGGCGGCGGCGCTTTCCTCCTCCACGTCCGCCACGTAGACCGCGTTTGAATCCATATCGTACCAGTACTGAAGGAACCGGCTCATCGGCTGAACGATCATTCCGGCTACTGAGATATACTCTTTAGGCCGATCCGTGGCACGGTCAGCAGCCAAGAGTTCAAAATCAATCTTTTCGCCGAAGCGCGAGACGGTCAGGGTGCAGGTCTTGTCTGCCAGTCCCTTCATCATCACCGCGTAGTCGGCCTCATCTGCCGGGGCTTTGCCGTTTATTGCGAAGACAATATCACCGGACTTTACCCCGGCCTTATCTCCAGCGTTTTCAGGGGCCAGGGTGCGGATAAGGATCGCCTTGCGCACGTGCTCCGGCATCTTTGTCTTAAAACTTTCTTCGGCACGTGCAGGGGTTATCTCTTTCACGTCAAACCCCATCCATCCAACGTGTCCGCCGTAGGGGAGCTCGCCGGCGATGACGTCTTCAATTATCTGTTTCAGCTGGTTTATGGCCAGGCTCCAGCCTATTCCCTCGCCTGTCGTTGCGGCGTTTATGCCGATCACCGAGCCGTTTTTCATGAGTATTAAGGGGCCGCCGGAGTTGCCAGGGTTGATGGGTGCGTCGGTCTGGATGAACTTGCCCGTGCCTGCCTGAGGGGTGTTGGTGGTTGAACTCACGATTCCTTCGGTGCCTGAAAACTCGATCCCTGAGGGATGGCCAAAGGTGCCGACCCGCTCGCCGATCTTCAGCTTGTCCGAATC
>JAYELY010000087.1:3081-20336 GCA_034717795.1 Caldifarciminota bacterium | reverse complement strand
TCTATTTGACCGAAGCGTGATTCTTCCTATACTCAATAAAAAGAAACTACCTTCAAGGAGGCCTTGTGGAATACCTGGATTTAGGATATGAACTTACAGATAACGATCTGTTGACAGTTTATCGGGTGCAGCCAGCAGAAGGCAAGAAGTTTGAGGAGGTTGTGGAAGCGCTGGCCGGGGAGTCTTCTATCGGAACCTGGACCGACGTTTCAACCATGATTCCCGAACTGGGTGAGAAACTGAGACCGCACATCTGCAGGATTGATGCTCCTTACGTATGGATCGCGTACCCCTCGGAGTTGTTCGAGCCGGGTTCGCTGCCCCAGCTTTTGTCCTCGATCGCCGGAAATATCTACGGGATGAAGGCGGTGGAGCGCCTGAGGGTGGAAGACTTCAGGTTGCCGAAAGGTATGGTTGAGGGTTTTCATGGACCTGCGCTTGGCCGGGGTGGGGTTCGCGATATGCTGAGTGTCAAGGATAGACCATTGATCGGTACGATTGTGAAGCCAAAGGTTGGGCTTTCGTCAGAGCAATTCGCGGACGTTCTCTACGAGGCCATGGCGGGCGGATGCGACATAGTGAAGGACGACGAGAATCTGACCGATCAGGGCTTCAACAGATTTGAGAAAAGGCTGGAGCTGTCTTTGAGAGCGGCGGAAAAAGCGGAACAGGAAACGGGCGAGCGCAAGGGCTATCTGCCCAACGTAACCGCCCCTGCTGACGAGATGCTGCGGAGAATGGAACTTGCAAAGAAGATGGACTCGCGCTACGTGATGATCGACGTGGTTACGACAGGATTTTCTGCCGTGCAGATGCTGCGCAACCATACCGAAGGGCTGGCGATCCACGCTCACCGGGCGATGTACGCCGCGTTCACCAGGGTGCCCGATCACGGGCTTAGCACCCTGGCGTTCTCCAAGCTGTGCCGCCTTGCCGGAGCTGACCAGCTTCATGTGGGAACGATTGTCGGAAAGATGGAGGGGGATAGGCGGGAGATATTAAGGATTCACGAGGAGATGAACGGGGCGGTGGTGGGACCAAAGGACAGGTGGCTGGGCCAGGACTGGGGCGGTCTCAAACCGGTACTCTCGGTTGCCTCGGGCGGGGTGCATCCGTTCCTTATCCCGGCGATCGTGGAGAACTTCGGCCACCAGGTGGCAATCATGCAGGGCGGGGGCATACACGGCCATCCGGATGGTACGAGGGCCGGTGCGAGGACGACGCGCAAGGTGGTGGACGCGGTGCTCAAAGGAGAATCCATGGAATCTCTGGCAGAGCGCGATCCTGATGTCGGTGCCGCCTACGAGATCTGGGGACATAAGGAGTGGTGAAGGCCTTTCTTGTGGGGGTGGCCGGCGATTCAGGCTCGGGCAAGTCCACCTTTGCCCAGGGCATAAGGCATCTTTTCGGTAAAAACCAGGTGGCGGCGATATCGCTGGACGATTATCATCTATTAGACAGACAGGAGCGCAAACGCGCCGGGATAGTTGCCCTGGATCCACGGGCTAACGACCTTCGAAAACTGGCCGAACATGCGGAGATGCTCAAGGATGGAAGAACGGTCATGAAGCCTCGCTACAACCACTCAACCGGCAAGATAGACCCGCCTGTCCCCTTCAAGCCGAAGAGGGTGGTGATCCTGGAGGGTCTTCTGCCTTTTCATACCAGGAGGCTGCGCGAGCTTATGGATTTCTCCATATACATCGACCCTGACCCCGAGGTAAAGAGGCTTTGGAAGATAAAACGAGACGTCCAGGAGCGCGGCCACTCAAAAGAGGCGGTGCTCAAATCCATCGCCGAGCGCGAGCCGCATTACAGGCGTTTCATCGCCCCCCAGAGAAGGTATGCGGAGATAGTTGTACAGATAAAAGCCGAGCTTGCCGAGGAGCGCTACCAGCGCGGCACCCCCTACTGGGTACGGTTGATTCAAAGGATAACCGGGGAGAAGCTCACCGACATCCACCTGCCCCTCAATCTCTCCCGCATGTGCCGCAGCGAGGGCGAGGAGCTTTACTTCGAGTACCGCAAGGGTAAGAGAGGTAGGACTCCTGTCTCGAAGATCGAGATCAACGGCATGATCCCCCGCGAGATGATCACCGAGGTGGAGGGACGGATCGCTAATCTGGCTGGCAGGCCGGGTGCAAAGGTGCTGCCACGCTCTGAAAGGATGGTCACAGAGATCGGCATCGCCAAGCTGGTAATCGCCTGGCGGGTAGTAGAGAGGATATCACCCCAAGATCATAAGCCCAATCTCTAGACTGACCAATCCATTCCCCCTGCGATCTTTTGGCCATTAGGCCAAAAGGAGCATTTATCTGTTGACAATCGTAAGTTTGAGACTAACCTAAAGCATGTCTCTGATTCCAGTCTTTCTGGGGTTGGTTCTCTTTTCGCAATCGGATGAACCCGCCTTTACCGAGAGGGTAGATCCTTACTCCGATCAGCTGAGCAGGCTCGTTTCCATTGACCCGGAGGAAAGGCTGCGTGCGGCGTGGTTTATTCCGGGGTTGTCGGTTAAATCAGAGACCCTGGCAGTGGCCGGCCTTCGGGCGGGCGAGGTGCGCTTTGTGCTCGACGGGGTTCCACTGTGGGATCCGCAGACCGGTGAGCATACCGTCCGGCTTCCCCCCAGTCTTCTTGAAGAAGCCGGCTTGAGGAACGAGGAAGCAAGCCTTACGCCTCTTGTGGCGCTTTCATCGAGAGTAAATCTTGATGGCTGGCACGCTCAACTGAAGGGAACCGACCCGTTCTTTCTCCCCGACGGCCGGGATGGCCGTGCGGACGTTTTCCTGAACGTTCCGCTGGGCAGCAAACTGAGCCTTTCGTTTGACGGCGCCGCCGGGGTGTGGAACGATCGCCCTGAAGCCAACCTTGAATTGCCGCGTCGCGGCCTCGCCGCTTACACCGGTGTCGCCTCGGCAACCCTTATCCCCTCCGACGGCATGCTTGTTAGAACCAGACTCCTTCTTTCCCAGGAGCAACGCGATCGCTTCTCGCCTTCATGGGCGTTTAACTCCGCCTCGGCGCCCTCGACTCTAACCGCAGTCCAGCTGGTTATCTTCGATTATCGTTATCAAACCGAGATACTGGACCTGGAGATGTCTCTTTCGGGCTACTCGAGCTTCCTGTGGAAGGGCAGCCGCAAGGAGGGCGAGCTCGCACTCTTCCGGCCCTTCGATGAACAGGACTCGGCAGAATCGGCGGCAGCACTTGACGTCCGCAACCCGTTCGGGGTCAAGGGGATTTTTTACTCGCAAGGTTTCTACCCCGGGCTTATCGCGCGGAACTCAACGGCGAATCGCGCCCGGCTAACAGCCGGAATATTCGCAGGGGAGATAAACGAAATCCGTGCCCGCTTCAGCTACACCAGCCTTAACCTGATTTCGGACATCACTAAATGGAACGGCCCCAAGGAACGCACGGCAAACTTCCAGGAAACCCCTCGTCTGGCAGAGCTTTACCTGGGTGACCGCATCCACTTCGATCTCTTCTGGGTAGAACCCGGACTGGGGTTTGCGTATCTGGAGATAGAGAAACCGGATACCAGCGAGGTAGGGTTTGAGATCTCCGAATATAAAATCTCCCTTGCCCCGCGGATCGAAACTCGTGCTTACCTGGTGGGAGTCCAGATACGAGCGGGTACGGACATGCCTGCCGTACCTCCTGCCTTTTCGCTTTTCTTCGATACCAGGGATGAGATGCCCCTTACAGATTCTCTTATCATGATCCCTGAGCAGGACCCGGCACCCGAACGCGCCTGGCGCTCGTGGATCGATGTCCAAAAGGAATGGGGAGGGCGCTGGAGCACCGGCATCTCGTTTCACTCAAGCCTGGGCTACAAGCTTCTTTCCGGAGGTCTTAATCCGACCGGGGAGCCTGCCGACACCGTTCAAACGGCCGGGGTCTTCCTGGAGGGCAAAAGTTTCAGCCTGGGACTGAGACCCTGGTTAGAGTACCGCTCGGAATGGCTGGGCATAAGAGCCGCCTACCGGTTCGCATCAGCTAAGTCAACAACCCTGGGCCCTATCGGAGACTGCGAGCGCCTTTTGGCCGGGGATTCTCTCTCGAATCAGATGCAAAGGATGCCTCTTGATTCCCGCCACAAGTTTGCGTTGCAGGCCAACCTTGCGACATCTGAAGGTACCCACTTCCTTCTAAGGGATTGGTTCTTGGAACCGGGCTTTGCTTTAGCCTCGGGTTTTCCTGGTGAGGAGGGGCCAGATGGGAAAGTCCCCTGGTGGGCATGGTGCGAGGTTAGAGCAGGCAGGGTAATTTCTATCGGCGGGCTCAAGGCGGAGGTCAGGGTCGAGCTTTTGAATCCATTTAACTGGAAAGAGCCGGTGTTCGGCGAGCTGCCCGCCCCCTTGCTTCCCAGCGAAGAAGAGTTCCCGGACAGGGTTGTGCTGGGCGATGAGGATTATCGCCCTTCGCGAGACGCGAACCACGACGGCTATATAACCGCAGCCGAAGAGGTCCAGGCTTACAGACGCGCCCGGGAGTTCTACGACGCATACACTCCAAGTCTACTGCCTGCACGAAGCCTGGAGTTCAAATTTTCTGTAAGATTTTAACTTAACGTCTCTTAGCGAACCAGAACGAATCTCTCTGAAACAAAGCTGTCTTTACCCGACACCGCGATCCAGTAAACACCTCCGGGCAATTCCGATACGTCAAGCGTTATCCGAACAGGCTCTGCAGAGGAACGCACCGTCTGAAGGACTTTAACCTGACGTCCGGAAGCATCGTAGATAGCCGGAGTAATCGCATGAGGCGAACGAATCTCCAGCCAAGCGCCATGCCTGATGACATCTGCTGAAAGCCTAAACGAGACAAAGTTTTGAGAATCCACAATACGCTCCTCGATACCGGGCTCTTCAGGCAACAACCCGGCCTCACTAGCGGCCCAGGCCACAGATAAACGCACCGCCTCCGCCATGTAGGCGGTATCCAACTTGCCCAGTCGATCGTTGGTAGTGTGAAAGAAGGGGTTAAAGTCGTCAAAATCCTCGATAAACAGCACCGCAGGGATGTCATACTGCCAGAACCAGTAATGGTCGCTGGCCTCGACGGCGTCGTAGATGTGTATCTCCGGGTTGATGTTGAGGTCGTAGACGTCCATGAGTTCCGCCAGCTCCTCTCCCATATCCTGTGAGGCCTGATCCATGCGGTTGCAGTGTATGTCCATCTCAGGGACGTCGTCGTTGTTGTATGCTATCATGTCCATGTTGAGGGCGGCAATCATGCTGTCTCCCGCTTCCACCGCGTCCTTCACGTAGGTCTCGGAGCCTAAAAGCCCCACCTCCTCGCCTGAAAAAAGCACGAAGCGCAGGGTGTGCTGCCAGTCGTGTGTTCCCATTATCCTTGCCGCCTCAAGCACTCCGGCTACGCCTGAGGCGTTGTCGTCCGCCCCTGGCGTGTATATTCCGGGCATCTCGCTAGTGGCATCGTAGTGGGCGACCAGGAGTACCTGGGCTGAATCCTCACCCGCCAGGGTGGCGACCACATTCCACATGGTAAAAGGCTCAGAACCGCTCAGTAACCTCGCTTCACCCCAGATCCTCTTCATCTCCTCTTCAGTACGACCTATAGGTAGGGGGCGATCCTCGTATGAGGCCACGGGCTCAAAGGGCTCCAGCTCGACCGTAAAGCCTCTGGCCTGGAACTGCTCGGCGAGCCACCGCGCCGCCTTGTGGGCACCTTCACTGTAGGCAAAGCGGCAAGGGATGGAGTCCGGCTCCCCTTCGATGGTCACCGCAACCTCTCCGCTCAACCCTGCTATAACTGCGGTGATGGAGTCGGGGTTGACGGAATCAACCAACTCGGCAACGCGCAGGTCATGCTCCACAACAGAAAATCCCATGAGCATCATCGTTCCTGTCAGCATCAATAGGATCACAATATCCTCCTGGGTTTAATATACCTTCAGGAATCCGGATGTCAATAGGGTATCCACCCCCTATGTAACAAGATAGAGGCGGTATTTGAATTATCCCAAAAGGGCGGAGGTGAACTCGGCGGCAGAGAAGGGTGCTATGTCCTCAGTCTGTTCCCCTACGCCTATGAAGTAGATTGGAAGCGAGAAGCGTTCGACTATAGGGATAACCACCCCGGCCTTACAGGTGCCGTCGAGCTTTGCGATCACGAGACCGGTGACGCCAAGGGCGTCGTAGAACCCCTGCGCCTGTCTTAATCCATTCTGGCCGGTGGAGGCATCCATGACTAGAAGGACTTCATGAGGTGCTTCGGGGATAACCTTGGCGGCCACCCTGCGGATCTTCTCGGCCTCGGCCATGAGATCGCGGCGGGTGTGCAGCCGGCCCGCGGTGTCGATAAGGACAACACCGTACTCCTTGGAGAGGGCCTTCTTTAGGGCGTCGTAGACCACCGCCCCTGCGTCCTGTCCTTGAACTGAGGATACGATATCGGTACCGGTTCGGGCAGCCCAACGCTCAAGCTGTAGACCTGCGGCGTCACGGTAGGTGTCTGCGGCGGCTATGAGAACCTTGCGGTTCTTCCACAGGGTGGCGAGCTTTGCGATAGTGGTAGTCTTGCCGGAGCCGTTGGTTCCTATGATCATTACAACCGTAGGATGAGCGCGGAACTCGAACGGCTTTTCCGCCTTTTCTAATATACCACGGATAAGTTCAGCCAATCTTTCCCGCTCGCCCTTGGAATCGGCAAGCAGGGATTCGGCTCGCTCGACCCCGATGTCGGCCTCTACGAGTATCTCTTCGAGTTCGTCACGATCACCGCTGCTGAACGCCCGTGTGAAACGCTCGCGAAGACGAGAGAAGCCTTGTCTAAGTTTCTTCCACGGCCACATGGTGGCGCTTTACGTCCTTTAAGCGCACTGAGATGACCTTTGACACGCCTGGGTCCTCCATCGTTACCCCGTAGATGGTGTCGGCCTTCTCCATGGTGCGCTTGTTGTGGGTGATAACGAAGACCTGGATGTGCTCCTTGATGTGCGAGAGGTAGGATGCAAACTTGAGTACGTTAGCGTCGTCAAGCGGGGCGTCGAGCTCGTCGATAAAGAGGAAGGGCGCAGGCCGCACGCCGTAGAACGCGAAGAGCAGGGAGATACCAAGCATGGTACGTTCGCCGTCCGAGAGCTGGGAAAGCCTCTTGAGCTGCTTGCCCTCAGGTCGTGCCGTGATGTTTATCGGTGAGTTGAACGGGTCGTCCGGGCCCTCGAGCCTGAGGTCCGCCTCTCCGCCCGGGAAGAAGAAGTTGAACGTGCGGCGGAACTCCTCCCGCAACGCCGTGAAGGTCTTATCGAACCGGCTCCTGGCCTCCTCGTCTATCTCGCGGATGATGGTTGTCAGGCTTTCCGCTGCCTGAGTAATATCGGTATGCTGCGCCTTTAAGCGATCCAGTTCCGCCTTCTCCTCCTCGTATTGGACCGCGGCGTACTCGTTGACCGGCCCCAAATCCTCAAGGCGGTGCTTGAGTGCGGCAAGCTCAGCATCCACCTCCTCAGGTGTCATCACTTTCGTGTCCGTGTCTTGATCCTGGATCGGGGCGTTTGAAACCAAAGGTTCCAGCTCCCCTCTTTCCCGCTTCAAGAGAAGCTGCTCGGTCCGAAGCTCGATAAGTCCCCTCCTTAAACCCTCAAGCTCGGCCTCGCGTTCGACAAGTTCTGTCTCCTTCTCGCGCTTGGCCTGGAGCACCCCGGATGTGTCGATTCCTGACAGGCGCTCGGTTTCTTTCTTTCGCTGTTCGTTAAGGGCGGTTTGTTCCTCCTCGAGCCCCTCGATAGCCTTGCCAAGCTCCAATATCTCATGCCGGGTGCTTTCAGCTTCCTTCTTTCGTGAGGTAAGAAGTCGATCTAAACGGGCCTGCTCGGCCTCCAGGCGCTCGTTGCGCTCGCCGGCCAGATGTTCTGCCTCCTCCTCCTTCCCCAGAGCAAGAAGCTGATCGTTGAGGCCTGCAAGCTTATCGCGCAGCGCTTCCTCTTTCTCGGCGACTGTCTTCTCCAGCTCACTCAGGGCTTCTTCTTTCTCGGAACGCTGCGACTCAAGGGTGCCTATCTTCCCCTCAAGCTCCGCGAGTTTTTGTCGAGCGGACTCTGATTCCTGCTCTCTTGATCGTGCCTCGGCTCTCAACCGCTCACGCTCCCTCTCCACCTCTGCAGCCTGTTCTTGCAGCCTGCCAACTTCTGCCTCCAAAGTCTGCCTGCGGGAACGTTCCTCAAGGTACGAGCTCCTCGCTTCATCGAGCTTGATGGCAAGGTCATCACATTCTTTGCGTAATCGGGTCAGATTTTCTTCCAGGGAAGCAATCGAGGTCTTCTCTTGTTTTTCCTGACCTTCCAACTCCTTGAGCCTGCGCCGATCGGCAAGCACCCCGCGAGGTCTACCCAGAAGGACAACCCCGTCTGAACGAAGCGCCGTCCCGTCCGAGCTAACGAAAGAAAGCTGGGGATATTGTCCGGCAAGAGAATCGAGATCGGCAAGATCGGCAAGCACCCAGCTCTCAAGACGCGCGGCAAGCAGCCGAGGTGCACCTTGCTTGATAGAAACTTTGTCTGCGAGCCAGAGTTTGAAACGATCGTCCGAGGGACGTTTCAGGGAGGAAGAAGCAGTCCTGCGATCAAGCACCAGACCCGCCTGCCCATCCAGGGAAAGGTCCGAAAGATCGGGCATCCCGGTTGCCGAGGCGAATCCGAGCACATCGTAAAGCACCGCCTCAAGGGCCGCCTCCAGTTCCGCCGGATAGCTCAGGAACTCCTCCATCAAACCGCGGAAGCGAGGACCCAACCTTTTACGCAACGCCTGTCGCGGTTGGTTCTCGATTCTTTCCCGAAGCGAGGCTACCTGCCCGGTCAGCTTTGAGCGACCCTCTATCCGCTCCTGGCGTTTAAGTTCAAAGGTTTGGATGTCTGCGTCCAATCGGGCGATTCGGCCTTCGGCTTCCCTGATCTCCCGCTCGAGTTCTGTCAGTGCAGATGTCTTCTTCTTGTGACTATTCTTTGCTTCGACCAGCTCGCTTCGGAGGGCTTCAGCGCGCTCGGAGAGCTTAGAAAGCTCAGCACGGGCAACGGAGGCCAGGGAGCTGGCGTTCTCGGCACGGGAGCGCTCACGGGTCCGTTCCTCTATGCACCGCGCAAGCCCTGCTGAGAGTTCCTTCAACTCGCCGCGTGCCTCGCGTAACCGGGAGCGGTAAGCGGCCAGGCGTTCTTCCTCCGTGCGCAACTTGCCTCTTGCCTCTTCTAGACGACTCTCTGCCCCCTGTCTGCGCTCCGCTGCCTCCTTCTGGGCGCGTTTGGTCCGCTCAATCTCCTCCTCAATCTCCTCGATGCGGCGCTCGGCTTCCTGGTTTTCCTCCTCGATTCGCACAATGTTCTCCCCGAGTGCCTGGCTGCGCGTACGCGAGGAGGAAAGTCTTGATGCTACCTCGGAGAGCTTCGCGTTCACCTCATCAAGTGCCTCCCTGGTCCCTCTCTCAACCGCCAGGAGCCTTGAAAGCTCCGAATCCTTCCCCTTCAGTTCCTTTCTAACCCCCTCCATCGCCAGCAGCAGCTTGCGTTCTTTCTCCTCCTCGAGAGAGATGATCTTGGCTTTCTCTTCCATCTCCTCAATGACCGCCTCAAAACGTGCATTCATCTTGCGGGCCTCGAGGACTACAAGTTTTTCACGCAGCTGTTTGTAAAGCTGTGCGCGCCTGCGCTGACGGGCCAGGCTTCGAACAAAGCGCTTGCGTTCGGTTATTATGTCTTCCAACCGAACCAGATCGCGACGGACCAGGTCAAGCTTGCGCTCGGACTCCTTGCGTTTCTCACGGAATCCCAGCACCCCGGCCGCGGACTCCAAAAGGTTGTGCAGCTCGCCGCCAACGATGGCGGCAAGTTTTGTCGCGTCAAAGACCGAGTAGAGGCGGCCTCCGGCGGCACCACCGCGAAGGATCGCCTCGATATCCTTAAGCCGGCACTCCTCGCGGTTGATCTCAAAGCTCGACTCGCCGGTCCGGTAGTAGCGCCTGCGCAACTCCACCTCGGCTGGAAGATCGGGGAACTCGCCTTCGTTTTCAATAATAAGGCTCACGTCGGCATAGCCCAATTCGGACAACCGGCCGCTTCCGGCAAAGATAAGATCCTCGCTTTTGCCGCAGCGAAGGCGAGATAAGGTCTGCTCACCCAAGACCCACCGGATCCCGTCCAGGACGTTTGATTTGCCGCAGCCGTTAGGGCCGACAAGTGAGGTCATGCCCGGCGAGAGCTCCAGAATCGTCTTGTACGGAAAGGATTTGAACCCGTAGAGTCTGAGTTCTTTGAGCCGCATGATTACCCTCTAAAAGCCCTGAATAGCTGCCCTGCCTTACTGAAACCGCAGTGAGGGAAAGTGCTCAGCGCTTGCGTCGGCCAAAGCTCTTCTTTACCTCGCTGCGAAGGCGGGACATCTTCTCGTGTGTCTCGGGGTGGGCGAGAACGTGTTCCCAGTAGATCACAATCATGGAGTATGCGAGGATAAGCACCACCCCCACAAGAAGCACGGCCAGCACCAGGAGTTTTTTGGGCGGGAAGTAGGGAAGCGGGGGAGGCTCAACCCGCTCGAGGATGGAAATAAGGGGAGTGTCCTTGGCTTCCATGAGCTTGGCCTGCTCGTATTGCTGCATGAGCAGCATGTATATCTCCTGCTGCACCATGAAGTCCCGGTAGAGTTCCAGGTAACGGGATGCAACCGGAGGCAGTGATGCAAGCTTTGCCTGGATAATCGCAAATTCGCGACGGGCAGCCTCATACTGCGGATTGTTGATGGTTGAAAAGGAGCGCATGTATTCGAGTTCCAACTCCTTCTGCGTCGCCTGGGCCTTGAGTTCTGCGAAGGCCTGTATCTGCCCGCCGATCTCAGGATTCAGCATTGGCATCTTATGCTTACGTTGGAACTCGGTCAGGGAATCCTGGGCGGCTTCCATGTCCACCTCAGCCTGCGCGAGTCGTCCTTCGATGAACTCCCGTAGATGCCTGCCTCTGGTGGTGCTCGAATGGGTAAGATAGTGATCCAGAGCCTGTGCGTAAGTATTGGCGATATCTGCCACAAGGACGTTGTCCGGCCCTACCACCTCGATTACAAAAACCTGTTCCGGTGCCGTCAGCTTGTATGCGGTCATCCCCGCAAGTTCTTCGCGCGCTTTGATCCGATCGGCCACATCGAGCCTTTCTAAAAGCGAACAGGAATCCATAACGTAATCGGTAATTGTCTGAGAACGCAGGATCTCTCCATAGAAGAGCATCTCTCCCCCCTCCGCACCCGGGATAGTTAGACCGGTGATCCCCAACTGCGACTGGAGTGTGGAAATCGCCCCCACAAGGCCGCTTTCCTGCGCAACGGGAAGAAGCTTAACCTCTGCTCTGTACCTCTTTGGAAGAAGGAAGGCAAGGGCGATACCCAATCCGCCGAAGCAAGCAAGCGCAATAAGCATCTTCCACCAGCGCCGAATGATGAAAACAAAAAGGTCGACAACGCTGAAACTCATCTCACTCACCAAAGGTTAAGATAACGGCAACCAAACTCAAAACAGATGCGGTTAGCCCAACCCAGTCCTGCACCCCGTAAAGGGGTTTTCTGGGAACAAAGATCGTTGCCCCAGGTTCAAGCTGCATATCCGGGTGTGCGCGTCGGGTGCGTCCGTCAGGGTACACAACGCGGATTGCCCTCAGATTAGCCGTCGAAGAAAACCCCCCTGCCTGACCCAGATACTGGTTTAGGGTGAAGGCCTCGTTGTAGATGACAGGACCGGGTTTTTTTAACTCCCCTGTTACGTATACAAACTGCTCAGAGCGGGGGACGGTAACTACATCACCGTGCTCAAGTCTCGGATTTTCTCCTTGCCCGCTGGCGAGATACTCCTGCATGTCGAAAAAGATCCGCTCGTCCCCACGTTGGATGTAGCAGTGAGCCAGATCGCTTTGTGGAATAAGCACTGCACGGCTCGCAAGGAAGCCGCACACCCGCTCTTTCTTCTCGAACTCCAGCCAGTGTTCGGCGTGGAACGCTCGACGCAGTGTATCGGCAATCAAGACCGCCTGAATGCTTGGCTCGTCAACGGCCTCCTTGGCTAAGACCGCACCGCGCAGAAGAACGAAGCGTTCCATCTTGGGGACATGGATGATGTCGCCATCCGAGAGAGGAGGGTTAGCGTCCAACTCACCATCCTCACGATAACGACGAAGATTGACCCTTAAGCTGTCACCGGAGCGCCTGACCAGCGCGATGTTTGAGACCGATCCCATCGAGATGATGCCGCCAGCCAGATCAATACCGTCCTCTACCCGCATAAAGGGAGTAACAAGATAACTGCCCGGCCACTGAACATCACCAAGGACGTTTATCTTGCAAAGCCTTGCCCCGATCAAAACAAAGTCTATCTCCACGGGACGGATAAATTTCTCAAAGGCCTCAGCCACCTGTCTGCGAGCCTTCCTGACAGGAACGTCTACGATCTCTACGTAACCCACGGCCTCAAGGTTAACAAGACTCACCTCTCCAAAGGTCTGTCCGAAGGTTGTCATCTTGCGAGCAGAAGGTAGCATAATTACAAGCTGCCCTGCAGGGCTAATCCGGGTAGGATAGCTGTAGGAAAAACTGCCCTTTACCATAACCAGCAGGCTATCGCCGGCGTTGAGCACGTAGTCGTTTATTGAAACGGGCTGTTCGGTAACCGTCCCCAGCTCAAGAGACATCTCACGACCAAAGGCCTCCCCTGTCATCTGACCAACCCCTGCAAGAAACCAAAACAATAACCCCATCATAACAAGGATTATACCTAAATCCTCCCCCGGGTCAATGGTAGGAGTGAACCGATAGCGAGCACGAGTCCCTCGATCTCTCCGGCGGCGTGGGGGGCCGTATTGACAAACCGCTGGTTTTCCTTACACTATGTTCTTAATTATCTTAAAGATGCAACAGAGTAAGGAGGTTTGGTGAACGTGGAAAAAGACAGGCGAACGAAGGAACTTTTGAAAGCCGTCAGGCTTAAAACGCAGTTTCTGGGTAACATGAGCCACGAGCTCCGTACGCCCTTGAACTCGATAATCGGCTTTTCGGAGCTTCTCATGGATGGGCTTGTTGGGGAACTCAGCGAGAAGCAGGGTCACTATATGAAAATCATCCACTCCTCCGGTGCACATCTTCTCAGGTTGATTAACGATATCCTTGACTTCTCCAAGCTTGAAGCGGGTATGCTTGAGGTCTTCAACGAACCTACTGACCTAAGCGAGGTCCTCGAGGAGGTCCTGCGCACCTACAGTGTGATCGTGGAACGCAAGGGCATTGAGGTTCACGTGGACATCCCGCCCGACCTCCCGCCGATGCTTACCGACAGGCGCAAACTCACCCAGATAATCGACAACCTCCTCTCCAACTCCGTAAAGTTCACCAACCAGGGCCGGGTTGAGTTAGCGGCCAAGCGTAAAGAAGGTATGCTTGAGGTAACGGTAACCGACACCGGGATAGGGATCGAGCCGCAAGAGCTCCCGTATATCTTCGATCCATTCCATCAGGTGGATGCATCCACCACCCGGCGCTACGAGGGAACAGGTCTTGGGCTGGCATTGGTAAAGAAACTTCTCCAGATTCAGAAGGGTACAATCGAGGTTCAAAGCTCGCCTGCTCAAGGCTCCAGCTTTACCTTCCGGCTTCCCTTTGTGGAGTTCAAGCCCGAGAAACCTGCAGTGGCGACTACGCGAGAGGAGTTGATCCAGGGGCTTCCTGCGGCCGGCGAGCGACCCATCCTGGTGGTTGAGGACAACCCCTTGGCGGCTAACCTCATGTCGATGTGGCTTTCTGAGGCCGGCTACAATGTCCAGATCGCCTCCACCGGCGAGGAGGCCCTGCAGAAGGCGGTGACCCTCTGTCCAGCTGTGATTACCCTGGACATCCTCCTTCCTCAGATGGACGGCTGGCGCGTACTGCATCGTCTCAAGGAGATGCCTGAGACCAAGGATACACCCATCATAGTGGTCTCGATCGTGGAGGACAAAAGTTTCGGCCTCTCGCTTGGGGCGGTAGACTACATGATCAAGCCGGTATCGCGCAGCAATCTCATCTCGAAGATCGAGCGCCTCACCAAGAGCGGCCGCAGGTTCCATCGTGTCCTCGTGATAGACGACAACCCCGCGGACATCAGCCTGGTAGAGGAGATACTTCAGCTGGACGGCTACGAGGTGCTCAAGGCTACCTCCGGAGTGGATGGTCTCAAGGCCGCGCGCGACGAGAAGCCGGATCTCGTGATTCTGGATTTGATGATGCCTGACCTGGACGGTTTCGATGTTATGAGACTTTTGGAGTCCGACGAAGCCACCCGAGGATTACCGATTATTCTCTTTACTGCCAAGGACCTTACCCAGATTGAGCGAGCCAACTTGGGGACCAACATCCACGATATCTTCGGCAAGACGCAGCTTGACCGCGACTCCTTTCGTCAAAAGATCGCCGAGCTTCTGACATCCTCACAACCGGAAGGCAGCAACGAATGAGCCGTATCCTCGTGGTTGAAGATAATGAAGGGAATCTCGAGCTTATACGCGTGGTGCTGGAGATGGCAGGCCATGAGGTGATAGGAGCGCCGAGTGCCGATGTGGGGCTCCTGGCGGCCAGAAAAGCCCGCCCCGATCTTATACTTATGGACATGCACCTGCCGGGTCTGGATGGATACGAAGCGACGCGAATCATAAAGGCGGATGAGACACTGAAGAACATTCCGGTCATTGCGGTCACCGCCATCACCGAGCGCACCGATGAGGAACGTGTTCGTGCCTGCGGCTGCGAGGGATTCATCGCCAAGCCGGTGGATACCCGGAGTCTGGCCACCCAGATTAACGAGTTCCTGAAACCGGGGGGCAAGGCACAGTGATGGAACAAGGGAAAACCTCTCCTCGAGTACTGGTGGTAGACGACGACCCCCATCTTTTGAATCTCCTCGATCTGCGCCTGGCTGAGCAGGGATTTGACGTCATGCTCGCTTCATCCGCCCAGGAAGCGCTCACAAAGGTGGAAGGCAAGAGACCCGACATCGTTATCGCAGACATCATGATGCCCGGCATGGACGGATATGAACTCTGCGAGCGCGTCCGCGCAAACGAAAAGCTGCAGAACATCCCGTTCATCTTCCTCTCCGCATTAGCCGACACCCAGGATAAGGTAAGGGGGTTAAAGCTGGGGGCGGACGACTACCTCACCAAACCGTTTGAGTTCCACGAGCTTCTCGCAAGGATAGAGATACTTTTGGATAGATACTCGCGCTACCAGGAGACCTTCGAACAAGCCACGGAGATCGCCACCACCGGGAACATCGAGGATCTGGGGGTCATTGACCTGTTGCAGATGCTCTCCTTCGGCCAGAAGACGGGCGAGGTGCATCTTAAGTCGGATGAAGAGGAGGGGTTTCTTTACTTGATGTCGGGCAAGCTCATAGCAGCAACCTGCCGCTCGAAACAGGGACGGGCTGCACTGCCGACCCTGCTTTCCTGGTCGAAGGGCAGATTCAGAGTAAAGCTCACAGATAGCCTCTCTCTCTCCCCTACGATCGAAACTCAGACCGACGAGGCGATCTTTGCGGCGCTGCGTGAGCTGGACGAAACCGAACGCATAAAACAGGAGTTAGGACCATGGTCTATCCCCGTGTTCACGGCGAAACCCAGGCCCGAAGCAAGGGTCGAGGAAGTCCTGCTCCAGCTGGTAGACGGTAACCGCAGTATCAAAGAGGTACTGGCAGCGAGTCCTCTCTCGATCTTCGAGACCGTCGAGGCGATAAAAAAGATGGTGGGCAAGGGACAAATCGAGCTGCGCCCTGGGGAAAAGGCAGCTCCGAAGGGGATGGCTCCTCCCGAACCCGAGGCTAAGGAACCCCCTGACGAGGAAGCCTGGGAGCCTAAGTTACCCATCGAAGTGGAGGGAGCGGAAGCAACCAAAGAGACAGTACCTTTGGAAAAGGCAAAACCTCCGAAGGAGGGGGCGGCCCCTGCCGGACCCCAGGTTGAGGTTAAAGAAAAACTCCTACCGCAGGAGTTCAACCTTATAGTGATCGGCACGAACAGGGATTCCCGCAACACCTTTATCCATACGGTCTCCGGCGAGGAAGAACCAATGAAGCCGGAAGAGACGGTTCTCAACTTCGGAAGGATAATGATGGGTCCTCACCAACTGAACCTCTATGGGCTACCCGGGGCAAAGCGCTTCGCTCCCCTCTGGCAGACCTTCATTCAAAGGGTACACGGGATGATAGTTCTGGCGAACGCCAGCATCGAGGAAGAGGTAGACAACCTGCGGTTTGCACTTTCGCTTCTGGGCCCGCACATACCGGGTCCGAAGATCGTTATAAACACCGATCCTACCCATCCCGAGATCGAGCTCGGTCCGGAGAGTCATGGTGCAAAGGCCGTTACCTGCCTGTCCTCTGACCGCGTCAAGGCCGCCGGGATCGTAAAGAACCTGATCGCAGAACTTACCCGCTAAATCCAAAATGAATCTTGCCAAGCTTCGCAACATAGGAATAGCCGCACACATAGATGCGGGAAAGACTACCACGACCGAACGAGTACTCTACTACGCCAAAAAGATACACCGCATGGGCGAGGTGGATGAGGGTTCGACAACCATGGACTGGATGGCCCAGGAGCGCGAGAGGGGGATAACCATAACCTCGGCTGCGACAACCGTTGGCTGGCGCGATCACCGCATCAACATCATTGACACCCCAGGGCACGTGGATTTTACGATAGAGGTGGAGCGCGCGCTCAAGGTGCTTGACGGTGCGGTGGTGGTGTTCTGTACGGTTGGCGGTGTGGAGCCTCAGTCGGAGACGGTCTGGCACCAGGCTGATAGATACCGCATCCCGCGTATTGCGTTCGTTAACAAGATGGACAGGGTGGGTGCGGACTTCGAGCGGGTGGTGGATATGATGTCATCGCGCTTCCTCCAGTTCCCTGTACCTGTGCAGATCCCCTGGGGTGCGGAGCAGGGTTTTGAGGGCGTGATCGACCTGGTGGGGTGGCGTGCCGTTCGCTGGAAGGATGAGACGTTGGGGGCGGAGTTCGTGGAGGAGGAGATCCCCGGCGAACTCGTGGATGAAGCCAAGCGCTGGCGCCAGCATCTTGTGGATAAGGCAAGCGAAGCGGAGGATACCATCATCGAAGACTACATGGCGGGACAGAAGAGCGAAAGCGCGACCCTGCGGAAGGCGTTACGCAAGCTTACCCTGGAGAACAAGATAGTGCCCGTGTTGTGCGGCTCCGCTTTGAAGAACAAGGGGGTGCA
>JAYELY010000087.1:0-2981 GCA_034717795.1 Caldifarciminota bacterium | reverse complement strand
AGCCTTGCGATCCTTGAGCTTGAGGATCCCACCTTCAAGGTACGTACCGACCCGGAGACCGCCCAGCTTCTCATTTCAGGGATGGGCGAGCTGCACCTGGAGATCATCGTTGATCGGCTCAAGCGTGAGTTCCGATTGCCGGTGCGGACCGGTAAGCCACAGGTCTCATACCGTGAGACCATCACCAGGAGGGTGAAGCACTCCGCGGTCTTCTCAAGGATCATCGCCAACAAGACCCATTATGCAGGGGTTACGTTAAAGCTTGAACCCCATGAGGGCGGAACGGATATAAAGATCCACCTTCCCATCCCCATCCCCAGAGAGTTCCTGGACGCGATTCGTTCGAGCCTTACCGATTCCTTCTTCGCCGGCCCCATGCTGGGCTATCCCATAACCAACATGCGAGTTACGGTTACGGACGTAGAGTTCAGGGAGGAGGATGCTTCGGACATCGCGTTCAAGGCCGCGGCATCCCAGGCGTTCACCGAGGCCTACCGGAAGGCTTCTCCGGCACTTCTTGAGCCGATCATGGACGTTGAGGTAATAACCCCTGAGCCCTACATGGGGGATGTGATTGCGGATATCAACACCCGGCGCGGAAAGATAGAGGAGCTTACCAACATAAAGGAGCGAAAACTCATCAAAGGATTCGTGCCGCTTGCGGCGAGCTTCGGCTACGCGACGGCGCTGCGGTCTTTGACCCAAGGGAGGGCCAGCTTCGCCATGCACTTCTCGCACTACGCGATACTCCCCGAGACAGAGCGCCGAAAGCTCTTCGATTACCTGAGTTAGCACCCCGGAATAAATACCAAGAATCGTCTCTAGTTAGTAAGCAATGTTCAAACCGGCGTAGAACCTTCGCGGCGCCGTAGGATAGTCTTCACCCCACACATCTACTTCGTAGCTGTGCGGGGACCCCGAATTTAATGCTCCTTTTGCCCTAACGGGCAAAAGATCGCAGGCCGTTCAGCTTGCTATCCTTTAGATCAGTAGAAAACGCTCAATCCTGCGTAGAACCTTCTGGGAGCAGTTGGATAGCCTTTACCCCACACGAGTGCTACGCACTCGTGCGGGGACCCCGAATAGGGAGCCTTCAAAAAGTGGTTCATTCGCGCTTAGTAAGTAACACTTACCGATCCATAGAATCTACGAGGAGCCGTGGGGTAATCCAGATCGTCGTAGTTCCCGAAGTGGGCCGGTGTCTGGTCGTTTAAGACGTTCTTAACTCCTGCCTCTAGGATTAGTAGCTTGAACAACTTCTGCGATACCGAGGCGTCAAGTTTCAGGGAGGGCTCGATCTCCCTCTCGATAACCCCGATCTGGGGATAAGGCGAGTAGTCCGGGTAGTAGTTGATGCGCTCAGCGGTCCATGCGACAGCGGTCGCTATCTCTCCGCCGCTCCAAGCCCGTATTGCCAGATTCCCTTTCAGGATAAGCGGCGGGATGAACGCGGCCTGACGGGTGACCTCTGCGGTTCGCGTCTGTCCGGTCATCCAGTCGGAATAGGTAACTATGGTACGGGTTTCCGCTGCGTCGTTGCAGGCGACGCCCAGCGATCCGCTGAACAGGCCGTCGGCAATCCGCCAGTTGGTTGAGAACTCCGCGCCCAGGATGGTAACCTGATCCACGTTTGACGGTCTCCAGAAGCCTGCCGAATCGGGCGACCAGGAGATCATATCCTTGATGAGCTTCCACGAACCGGCCAAAGAGAATCTCAGAAAATCCAGAGGCCTTACGCCCACAGAAAGCGTGGCGCTCTGTCCCTTCTCAGGAACCAGGGTGGAGTCGCCTCCTGAGAAGAAATCCCGAGGCCAGTACAGGTCGTTGAACGAAGGAGCGCGGAACGCCTGGCCGTAGGCCGCTGAAACGTAGAGCGTCCGGGGAATAACCTCGACGCTCAGACCGGCCTCAGGGGAAATGAAAGTACCGTACTGAGAGGAGTTATCGAGTCTTACCGCCGCGCTCGGGGTAAAGATGCCCGCCTCAACCAATGCCTCGGCCCAGGCGCCTGTCTGCATATCGGAGGCTTCCCAGGTGGTGTCCTTGAGGGTGACGTCAGTGGCGCTGTCTGAGGCGATCTGAGCGCCTTCAAACTTCTCCTGGACAACGGACGCTCCTCCGGCAAGGGTGAGGAATTCGGCAATCGTCCCGGTTATCTGGAGATCGCCGCCCAACCTGGTGTCGCTGTAGTCGTCGGTTTCAAGCGCGGTGTAGGTCGTGAAGTCGGAGTTATAACCCTGGTATTTACAGTTGTAGGTGAAATCCTGCTGTACCGCGTAGAGAACCAGCGAAGTGGTGAGGTTCTGTAATGGGCTGAAGGAGGTTTTGAGACTTGCAGTGAGCAGATTGTCGACCTGATTGTCGTAGAGCGATGTAACCAGCGAGTCGCCGAACGTTGGCATAACGAAGGCGGTATCTGATGTGTCAGGTGCAGGTCCTGGCACACCCAGTTCGCGGTGAGTGAAACCCGCATCGGCTTCGATGCGGAGCGCCTCGATTGGGGAAACCCACAAGGCTGCATTGCCGTTGTAGCGCGATACGTCGTCGTTGTAACGGAACCCTGGGTTGGTAAGATAGGAACCGGCGGCACGCATACCAAGGATTCCAAAGTTGTGGATAGCGCGAGCACCCACGTTCATGCCCATTTGATCGGTGGCTCCGAGATGCGCGGAAAGACCGTTTTTCTTCGACGGGATAACGTTTAGGACCCCTCCGATGGCGGATGACCCGTAAAGCGCGGATAATGGCCCCTTGACCACCTCGACCCGGTCGCCCGGCATCATGGGGATGAGAGAGAGGTCTATCACCCCGTCGCGCCGGGTATTCATTGGGATACCATTTGACAGAATAAGTACGCGGGACGCGGCAACCCCTCCCAGGAACGAGAAAGCCATGTGTCCTTCATAACCGTATGAACGCACGTCAGATGCAATACTTTGCCCCAGGACATCGGCCAGGTCGGTGACCTCTTCAGATTCCAG
>JAYELY010000086.1:11261-20630 GCA_034717795.1 Caldifarciminota bacterium | reverse complement strand
ATGATGTTGCGCGCCTCGGGTGTCCAGCGAATCACGTCCGAGGCGATGATGAAGTCAGGCTCGAACTCCAGCAAAGGCTCAACCGGCAGGTTCATGACCGCGCCGCCGTCGATGAGATCGCGACCCTTCACTCTGGCCGGAGAGAATACCCCGGGGATGGCGATCGAGGCGCGTATCGCATCAACCATGCTCCCTTGTTTGAAAACCACCTTTTCGCCCGAGGTGACGTCCGCGGACACGCAGCGGAACGGAAGGGACAGGCTGTCGAAGTTGTAGTTCGCGTCGTAGGCGGCCTCGGAAAGAAGCTCAGTCAAAAGTATCTCAACATTCTGAAGCGAGACCACGCCTGAAGGGATGTGCGGGACGAACCAGCGGTGGCTTATCTCCACGATGTTGCGGTGTTCCTCCTCACGGCGGGCAAGCCTCATGCGATCTGCCGGGATACGGTCTGAGAAGAGGGCGTTCCAGTCCACGGTCGTGAGAATGCTGTCCATCTGGCAAGGAGTGTAGCCTGCTGCGTACATGCCTGCGACGATCGAGCCCATGCTGGTGCCTGAGATATAGGAGATGGGTATGCCTTCTTCTTCAAAGACCTTGAGAATCCCCACGTGCGCCAGGCCGAGTGCTGCCCCGCCTGAAAGCGCCACCCCAATTGTCCACGGCTCCCGTTGGTCGCCGTCCCGATGGTCGCCGTCCGGCTCGGCTTCTTGCGCTGCGAGGGTGAAGAAAAGGATTAAGAAGAGAAGGAGGGGGCGCTTCATTCGTCGCTCGCCTCCTCGGCAGTAACAAGCTTAATCTTGTTTTGCTCCTCAAGAACATTATGATTTGCAGGCGCTAGTTCACTCCACACCTCAATAAGGGAATCCGTCTCGATGAACGTACCTTTTCCCGTTCTGAGATATCGATGGTTCAATAACTGTGTGCTGAGGTATTCGTGCTTTAATAATTCGGATTCGAATTGAGAGCCAGGGTATAATCTATCAAACCGAGCTTTCTCTTCCTTGAACTCATCCAAATCATACTCCCATATAACGAGCATAGCATGGGCAGCCTCACTGTAAGGTGTATGTGAATCCCGAATCCGGGTGAACCTTTGATAGGCGTCTTCTCTGACAGGCCTTGTTCCATAACCTTTTTGGAATCGCCACAATGAATCCATCTCCATGAGAACTTGGATATGTTCCCACTGGGGGGGAAGAAAAACAAACTCAACCGTATCTGAATAAAGGATCATTCCTTCGAGTCTTTCCTGTTTCGGCAAGAGATATGCGGCAAACAACTTGTAATTGCCAGCAGGCAACTTCTCCAAAGCCCTCTGGTACTCCTGGGGCAAGAAGTAAGTCCACCATAGTACCTTGTCATCGGAAACGCTCTTACCCGGAGGAAGAAGAAAATAAAGCTTGGAACCTGGTGTATAGACTACATCCATCTTGACAAAAAGATTATAGGCCCATTCTTTACCGTCAGGTGTAATCAGGGAAAGCGAAAACCTGCTTGCAATGTCGTGGATTCTGAACATGTGGCCAGTACTTACGAATAGATCCTTACCCATGTTGTTGGCAATTGTGGCTTTTAAGTAAACAGGCTCGGCCAAGGCAAGCGTGTCCTTACCTATCTCAAGGTGTATGGACGCGGGTGGAACAGGCTCGGCTGCAGAAACGGTTGTAAAGGTGACGAACGTAAGGATTATTGCAACGGAGAGGTTCTTCATGTTTTCCGGAAAGGCCTCCCGGCCCCCTAAAGGTAGAGTCTCAGGTGGAAGTCGAGGCGATCCGAACCGTCGCTCATGCGCCAGGCGGCCCCGAGATCGAACCAGCGCCACCGGAAGCCGAGATACGGGCCGAAGCTGAAGTCATCGTTTCCACCGGTAATAGACGCACCGATAAAGGCGTAATCCAGCGGCAGAACCTCCAAAGCCGCTCCCCAGCCAAAGGAGGTACCGAACTTGCCTTCGCCTGTGTTGTGATCCCAATCCAGGAACCGATCCTCAAGGGCAACCGTCGCCACAAGGGGAAGCCTGCCGAAGAGATCGTTGTATTGAGCGAGTAACGGCAATTCATACGTATATGCAAGGGCCAGGCTGTAATGCGAACTCCTGCCCCCCAGGCTGTCCCTTATCCCAAGGGTGTCCGGCGAGGTAGGCAGCCGTGCTTCGAGCTTTGCGGCAAGATACCCCCAACGCAGGGAACCCAGGATACGGCGCTTGTAGTAGGCCTCCATGTTGCCAATAAAGACGTGGTTCGCGCTGTCACCCGCGACCCTGAGCCAGGGAAGGCCGATGCCGATCTCGTTGTAACCGTCGGGAGAATGAGTAAGGCTGCTTAGCACAGGCGAAGAGAAGTCGGGGTTGACGCTTGAAGAGCGATACACGACGTCAAGCTTGAACGAACCGGTAACCAGCAAAGCACCCGACTCGACATCCAGCGGCTTATGAGGCACGTACACATCGGCATACTGGGCGAAGAGCAAGGTAACCAGAAGAAACGTCATAGCGCAAGTCTACCTAAGCACTCCCCTATGTCAAGCGATAAGACGGCTCAACGGTTCAGTCGCTGAGCTGAATCTCGTTCTCGATCTCCACCGGCAGGGTCGCCGACGATTTTATCTCTATGGGTATCGAGCCGTAAACCATCCACCCGCCGACGCTTTTGATGTTCACGTCCATCTCGCTACCTGACTGCGCGTAAAGCGAAGAAGGTCCCCAAAAACCGCGCAGGGCGATAAGGCATAAGGCCGCGGCTATAATCACAAGAACGACCTTAAGGAACGGCGATGGGGTCAGACGGATATTGCCGTCGGAGTTCAACATAACTGTCTCCTTTGATTGGTGTTTACCGAACTTTAATCGGGATAAGGGGTTTGGCAAGCCGAAGAAAGTCTCAACTTCCATCTTCACTGCGCAATCCAAGAATGCCGGGGATTGTCGCTTCGCTCACGATCTCCCCCCGCCACGTACAACACCTCTCTTCGGGAACCGCTAGCCCAGATTTGCGAAAACGAAAAGGCCGGCTAATCGAGAATAACTACCTTGTGGGTACTCTTGTAGCCCATTGCCGACATCCGCACGAAGTAGATGCCTGCGGCCACCTGCGTGCCCTTCTCGTCTCGTTTGTCCCAGGTAAGCTTGTGATAACCCGCGGGAATCCTGCCTTGCTGAAGCGTCCTGACCAGAATCCCGTCAACGCTGTATGCCGAGATGTTAATCGCGGCCGTGTAAGGCAAGCCGTAGGAGAATTCTAGCTGGGAGGCGCCGCGAAGCGGGTTGGCAAATTTCGGCTCCATGAAGAAATGATCCGGTACGGTTGCGATTCCTTCAGCCCCCGACTTCTGGTTGACCAGAAGCGAACATACAATAGAAAGAGGGTTGTCTTCCGGGTCAGGGTCGTTGGACGTTATCACGAGGTAACCCACATAGAGCCCGGGTTGCCGACGGTCCCCCGACTCAAAGGTCACCTCAACGGCTTCGTAGTCCCGAGGATCAACCTCGCCCTCAGAAGGGCTAAAGGAGAGCCAGTCAAGACCGGCAAGCACGCGGTCCCCAATCGGCAGAGCTATCCGCTTCGACTCTCTACGTGCCTTTTGGGACCCCAAACGCGCAGCTGGAGGGGCTTCGTTTTTCTCTATGTTGAAGGTTAAAAAACATATCCCGATGTTGACCAAATAGAGACTGGTGGTTTCCCTTTCTCCCTGTTCGAGTTCTGCGAAGATGGAAACAGGGAGAACAAGGATGTCCGGGGCGAGGATTTTGATGTAGTCTTCCTTTGTCTCGGTATCTTCCCCGCACGGGTTAGTGACCGTCAGGGATACGGTATAGGGTCCGGGTCCCTGGTAGTCATGTATCGGGCCCTGGTCATGGGAGGTGGAGTCGTCGCCGAACTCCCAGAACCAACTGTCAGGAAAGCCCGTTGATGCATCTTTAAAGCGAACCGTAAGGGGAGCGCATCCCTCGGTGGGATCGGCTGCGAACTCGGCCACTGGCAGTTCTCCCACCAGGATATAGTCCTCTTTGATCATGGTATCTGCGCCGCCAGGGCCTTGCACAGCCAGGCTCACCGTGTAAAGCCCCCACTCCTCGTAGGTATGAACCGGGTTCTGCTCGGCAGAGGTAAATGAGTCGCCAAAGTCCCAGTACCACCACGTCACCAGACCTGCGCTTTGATCGGTGAAGGTTACGGTAAGCGGAGCCTCACCGGATGTAGGGTCTGCCGTGAAGTCGGCCACCGGCGGGTCAATGTAGTCGAACCGACCGGTATTGATGCGGTCGTGGCGGAATTTGGGCCATGCAGAGGAGGCCAGCCCTCGCGAGGAACCCTCAAGGGCGTAGAGATTGCCGTCGTTGGAGCCGATGTAGATGGTGCCGTCCGGACCCACAGCAGGGGAGGAGGACACCGTACCACCGGTTTCGCAGCGCCACCCAAGCGTGCCGTCGGGGTTGATCGCATACAGATAGTGGTCCCATGACCCGACATAGATGGTCCCGTCCGAGCCTACAGCAGGGGAGGAGGACTTTACAAGGTCACCGGTTTCGTAGCGCCATTGGAGGGTGTTGTCAGGATTGATCGCATACAGATAGTGATCGGTTGACCCGATGTATATGGTGCCGTCCGGACCCACAGCAGGTGAGGAGTACACCAGATTGTCGGTTTGGTAACGCCACCCAAGCGTGCCGTCAGGGTTGATTGCATAAAGATAGCCGTCAGTTGAGCCCATGCCGGTACCACGCGCCCCGATATAGATGATCCCGTTTGAATCCAACGCAGGTGAGGCGTCCAGCCCTTTACCGGTATTGTAGCGCCACTGGAGAGTGCCGTCAGGGTTGATCGCATACACGTAGCTATCCTGTGACCCGACATAGATGGTGCCGTCCGAGCCTACCGCAGGTGAGGAAAGCACCGGGCCGCCGGTTTTGTAATCCCACAGAAGACTGCCGTCAGGGTTGATCGCATAGATGTAGTTATCCCACGACCCGATATAGATGGTGCCGTCCGAGCCTACCGCAGGTGAGGAAAGCACCGCACCGCCGGTTTCGTAGTCCCACAGAAGACTGCCGTCAGGGTTGATCGCATAGATGTAGTTATCGGTTGACCCGCCATAGACGGTGCCGTCCGAGCCTACAGTTGGGGAGGAATACACCCGGTTGCCGGTTTCGTAGCGCCACCCAAGCGTGCCGTCAGGGTTAATTGCGTAGAGGTGGTTGTCCCATGACCCGACGTAGATGGTGCCGTCCGCTCCTATGGCTGCAGACGAGGTAACGCTCTTGCCGGTTCCGTATTGCCATTTCACGTCGCCGTTATCCGGGGTCGCCCACAACGGGACTGCCGTCCAGAAAAGCACCAAAAGTAAAGACGATCTTTTCACCATCACCTTCCTCCTTGTTGTGCGTTTAACCATAATGCTTCTAAGGATACCTCTTATCCTCAATAAATATAATAACCCGTATTTATGGATTGTCAACCCTTAAATGTAGATTGTTTGCATCTCGGGTCATCCTTAAGATCTGCGGATGGTTGCCAAATCCTTCACGCTTGGATATACTTCCTATCGATTAAATGGAAAAGAGGAAGAATGGACAAAGTAACATGAGTGAATCCAATACCACTCCATTGGCACAGGCAATCCTTGCGGCCTACGAAGGGGGCCAGGAGGACGAGCTGCTCGAGCCGCATGTGCTCGCATCGAAAAAAGGTACCCCGCTCGGACGCATAAAGAGAGGCGATTCTTTGATCTTCTACAACATCCGCGGCGAACGAGAGATTGAGCTCACCCAAGCGCTCACCCAGAAGAGGTTCCCGCACTTTCCTGCACAAGACCTAGACCTCTCGTTCGTCACCATGGTTCGATACAAAAAAGACTTGAATGTCCGTGCGGCCTTCCCCCCTTTAGAAGGGATCAAGAACACACTGGGTGAGGTGCTGTCGAAGGCGGGCAAGCGCGTACGCAAGATTACAGAAGCCGAGAAGGCCATGCACCTTTCCTACTTTCTGAACGGCAAAAGGGAGGAGCCATACCCTGGTGAAGAGCGCATAGTTATCCCCACTCGCAAGGACGTGGCGACCTTCGATCAGGCTCCCCAGATGTCGGCTACGGAAGTCGCTGACCAAACCTTGAAGCTGCTGGCCGACCCAACAGCCGACGTGGTGATCGTCAACCTGTGCAACGTGGACGTGGTGGGGCACTTTGAGAACGAGGACGCGGTTCTTCGTGCGGTCCAGACGGTGGACGATGCCCTGGGGCGGATGATAGGATGCGCCAGAGAGCACGGTGTGACTTCCTTGATCACATCCGATCACGGGACGGTTGAGCGCTGGCTTTACCCGGACGGTACGGTGGATACGGGGCACACCCGGAGTCCGGTTCCGTTCATCGTGGACGAGGAAGGATTTACCCTGCGTGATGGAGGTGAGCTCGCGGACGTTGCTCCAACCGTCCTTGATCTTCTGGGTCTTGCTCAACCAGTCGAGATGACCGGGCAAAGCCTGATCGAAGGCAAGGCTCCCAAGACAGAGCGCGTGCTTCTTTTGATCCTTGACGGCTGGGGGCACAACGATGAGGTCTACGGGAACATGATCGGCAAGGCTCGAACCCCCAACTTCGACGCGCTTTGGACCGGCAGACCGCACACGCTTCTTGCCGCCGCAGGCAAGGCGGTTGGGCTGTCTGATAAGAGTGTAGGCAACTCCGAGGTAGGGCATCTTCACATAGGGGCGGGCAGACGCGTACTCTCGGATCGGGTAAGGATCGATAAGGCGATCGCCGACGGTTCGTTTGCAAAAAACGAAGCGTTCCTGTGGGCCATAGAGGAAGCCAGGAGAAAAGGAGCCGCACTTCACCTTCTGGGCATAGTGAGTTTCTACTCCTCGCACGGGTCGGTCCAGCACCTGCGCGCACTGCTCAGATTGTGCAAGCAGGAGAAGGTCAACCCTGTGTACGTGCACGCGATGCTTGGCAGGCGCGGCGAGCGTGCCCAGGCCGGTGCGCACTACACAGGGATGATCGAGTCAGAGTGCAGGGAGCTTGGTGTCGGACAGGTTGCAGGCGTGATAGGCCGCTACTGGTCTCTGGACCGGGAGCACAACTGGGACCGGATCGAGCGCACCTACCGCTGGCTGGTGGAGGGGCGCGGGATTGAAGTCAAGACAGATTGAGATCGGTACTTATAAATCGAGGGCCGCTTTAGCGGCCTCTATATTTCCCTGCGATCTTTTTTGCCACAGGCAAAAAGGAGCACCTTATTCGGGGTCCCCGCGGCGTTACGAAGTAACGGCGTGGGGTGTTAAGTTCGGGATCCCCGCGAAAACGCGCTGCGTTTTTGTGGGGTAATTTAACGTTCTGCGCTCTGCTCGAACTCGGAGAAGTCCTTATCCTGAGCGTCCTGGATAATCTGGTAGGCAAACTCGGCCGCCTCACGCGGGACCATCACCCGCACCGTCGTCTTCTTTGCGGAGAATGGACGCAGGTGAGCGGGTGCCTCCTCAATAAGATGCACCTCAACATCGGAGGCGCGCAGCAGACCCTCGATCACCAGGGCCTCCTCGCGCGGGCAGGTATGGATACAAACGAACTGATCCATAATGCTCAGACTACTCCTGGCGAGTGTTTTGTCAAGCGGTCTATAATACGTTCCTCTTCATCGCTCCAAATATAGGGTCACTCAAGCATTTTGTCAAGCGCAGGCAGTCTCACAAGGGCTTTTCGATTCCATTGATTAAAAGTTTACAGTCAAAACCAAAGTTGACAAATGAGCGCTATTGATTAAAGTAAAGGTATGAAGCACCACGGCGGAGCAACGCTTTGGCCCTCGGAGCTTTATACGTTCTTCACCACGATTAAAGATGCATTTATCGGCTTCTACGGACGCCTGGTGCGGATCAAGGTTTTCGGCGAGGAGATGTGGAGAGAACTTCGCAGTAACGCTATCGTGGTGGCCAATCACGTGACCGGTGCGGACTCCATTATTCTTCAGATCGCGCTTAAACGCAGGCTATTCCTGCTGGCGGCCCAGAAGTGGTTCCAGGGCCGCTTCATCCGCTTCTTCATGATCTTCTTCTGCGACATGATCCCGGTGGCTCGTGAGATGGGAGCGTGTAACCTCCTGGGGATCAAGCGGGCGCTTGCGCTTCTTGGACACAGACAGAGCCTGGCGCTTTATCCTGCCGGGCACATGTCCAGGGACGGCTCCATGCCTGAGATATACAACGGCGCCGCCTATCTTGCCTTTAAATCAGGGGTACCTATCGTAACCGTCTATCTGAAGAATCTGGCACTCGGTCCCCAGATCGGATCGGGTCCCCGCATAGACGAAACACTGGAGGGTCTTGGCTCGGTGGCGCACAATATCTTCAACCGAAAGATAGAGGTCTACATCGCCCGCCCCATCTATCCCCGGACTGAAGGGATCAACAGAAAAGATGAGATGAATCGGCTCAACGCCGAGATACGCCGCTCGTTCGAGGAACTGCGCCAAAAAGCCAGCCTGAGCTAAGTGCTTCCAACCTCGAAAGATGCCCGAATAAAGAAGAAAGCGATCCCCACATCAATCCACGCTTTGTTTCTCCAGCTTCTTCTTTGCAGTAACCTTGTACTGAACCAAAATCCCCACTAGCCCCAGCACAACCCAGCATAGCAACATAATATAGTAACGGGCCGGAGCATGCCGAATTATCCAGGGGTCCCGGAATACATCTATGGGATTAAGGGGCCAACCAAAGAAGGAGAAAATCCCTGCAACAATCCCCCACGATCCTGAGAAGGAAGTGGCGAGTATTATCATAAACTTTTGGAAGATGACAGCCAGTATCCCACCTGTAACTGCAAGCACAACCAGGATAACCGGATAAGTTCCGCCTAGCGTAATTCCTAACACGTAACCTAACAGGGCCCCAAGAACTGCACCTATTACAAATACGCCTACAAGGTAGAGAGCTACCATCAAAACAGCACCTATGATGCCACCGAGTAAAGCCGCCAGAATCACTAAAAAGAGAGGCGCATTTAGAATATATGCAACGAATCCTGCGATCAAAGCCCCCAGCATAAAACCCCAGATCCCCAACAGTATCTTGAAGATACGATACCCAAAGAAGCAGTTGAGGACGCCGAAAATCAAAGAAAGTAGCGCTAAAATAAAACTTACCCCCCAGACCGGGTTTTGAATCATGAGACCAAGCCTCCTTTCATAAACTATTCAGACAATCATAAGGCTTAACATCAATATGTCAATAAAAAGGGAGCCGACTCTGCCGGCTCCCCTGACGAGGGAAGCGTTACACATAAGTCGCCATGGGGCGCGTTAACCCCACGTTACTCCCTCGTAAATCCGTGACATTTAGACAAGCGATTTTGATTACGTCGGCGTTGAAATCCATCAGT
>JAYELY010000086.1:7389-11161 GCA_034717795.1 Caldifarciminota bacterium | reverse complement strand
TATCGGGGCGACTGGATTTGAACCAGCGACCCCTAGCACCCCAAGCTAGTGCGCTATCCGAACTGCGCCACGCCCCGATGGACAGCGAACCTGTCTTACCTGCGATTATATCGAGACAGGAAGTCAGTGTCAAGCTCAAGGTGACCTTGACAAGCGCGGAACTCGGCTTAAGCTCCTCTCCAGAGGTAGAAATGAAGCTAGTTCATCTTATTCAGCCCAATCGGGTTTTTCTTAACCTGGAGGCGAAGAATCTTGAGGAAGCGATCCGGCTTCTGGTGCCGCTGGTGGTACGCGACAAGCCGCAGGTAGATCAGATGCGACTGATAGATGAGGTGCTCGGCCGAGAACGGCTGGTATCCACGATAGTTGGCCGGGGTTTTGCCCTGCCGCACGCGCGATCGGACGAGGTATCCGAGCTCACTATAGGGGTCGGTATCTTCCCTGACGGACTCGGAAACCCTACCCCTGACGGAGAACCGGTTAAGGCGGTCTTTTTGCTTCTCGAACCGAAACGGGTCTCCAAGCTTTATCTCAAAACCCTCGGGGTGCTTGCCCGCCTGGCCAGGATGGAAGGCATACTTTCTAAGCTGATCTCTGCCAAAGATCCCGATCAATTCATAGAGACGATAAGGGGAACCGATCTCGTGGTTACCGAACGCCTCTGTGCCGGGGATATAGCCCGAAGCATCGAACCGGCGCGACTGGGGATGAGCGTAAAACAGGTGGCCGATCTTTTCTTCCGCAACGAAACCCTGAGCCTGGGCGTTGTCGACGAAAAAGACAGGGTGGTTGGGATTGTACGCTGTTCGGATCTCCTGGGAGCGGCCATGCCCGAGTACGCCCGCATGATTGGAGGATTACGATTCCTCTCCGAGTTCGAGCCCTTCGACCGCTTTCTGCACGAGGAGGACCGCATGCCGGTGGATTCGGTTATGACACGGGATTTCATCCAGGTTGAGGAAACGGCATCCATAGTAGAGGTAACAAGCCTTCTTCTGCATCACAAGGAAAACGCCCTGGTGGTCACCAAAGAGAAAAGCTACCTGGGGATGATCTCCCTGCGTGACATCATAACCAAAGTGATGCGCACCTAAAATTCCATGACTCCTGGGGCCTGGATAGCGGCTGCGATCTTTATCGCAAGCTATATCGCCATAGCCACTGAAAAGATCGATCGTACTATCGTAGCGCTTGTCGGGGCAGCTCTGATGCTGATCCTGGGGCTGATAGATCAGACAAACGCATTCAGGCATATAGATCTCAACGTGATCTTCCTTCTCGCAGGAATGATGATTATCGTGAGCATCGTGAAGCGCTGTGGACTCTTTGAGTGGCTTGCACTTTCCACCGCCAAGATGACCGCAGGAAAACCCGTCCTTCTCCTCGTTACCCTCTCCCTGGTCACGGCAATTGTTTCCGCCTTCCTTGATAACGTTACCACCATGATGCTTATAGCACCTATGACCCTTCTGATCGCGGATGCGTTGCGCATAGATCCGGTGCCCTTATTGATCTCTGAAACCATGGCCTCCAACATCGGAGGTGCCGCTACCCTTATCGGTGACCCGCCCAATCTCCTGGTGGGAAGTGCCGCCAATCTGAGCTTCCTTGATTTTCTCGCAAACATGGCACCTTTGGTCCTTCTGGTACTGATTGCGTTTCTCCTTATGGGAAGCGGGTTTTTTGGAAGACCTCTCAGAAGATCTTCACCGAACGTCGCCGCACTTGCCTCGCTTGAGCCCCGCAAGGCGATAAAGGACTCTTATCTTTTGTGGAAATCTATTGTGGTCCTGGCTGTGGTCTTCGTTGCGTTCATGCTTCATGGAGCGCTTGATGTAAAACCCGCCACCGTAGCCCTTGGGGGTGCGGCTCTTCTCCTGCTCATATCCCAGCTGCCTCCCAAACGACAAAAGATAGACCCCATTGAAACCCTCCTCGCCGAGATAGACTGGCCAACGCTCTTCTTCTTCATAGGGATGTTCATAATGATCGCCGGGCTAGAGGCAACCGGGGTAATCGGTGTTATCTTGAATCTTTTGACCTCCCTTACCGGACGCAACCTGCTCCTTACCTCTATGATAATAATGTGGGGTGCGGCGCTTCTGACCATGGTTACCTCGGCGGTGCCTTTTGTGCTTGCGATGATCCCTGTAATCGGCGGGCTTGCCGCCCAGGGTATCGAGCCTATCGAGCCTTTATGGTGGTCTCTTGCCCTCGGGGCCTGTCTTGGCGCCAACGGGACAATCATCGGCTCTGCCGCCAATATGGTGGTCGCAGGTATCTCCAACCGCTCAGGACATAAGATAACCTTCAGGGCTTTCACAAGTAAGGGGCTCCCGATAACCGCGGCCTCACTAGTGCTGGCCAGCCTCTATGTGTGGCTGCGCTACTTCGTGTTCGCGGGCAATTGAATATAATAATGCAGATAGAATTCAAGCTAATGCTTGTACTCACCTGATCACATGAGCACTCAAGCCTGGTTTGCCGTTGCTATATTCATTGCCAGCTACATAGCAATCGCAACCGACAAGATCGACCGTTCCATGGTTGCCATAATCGGCGCCACCCTTATGCTGGCCGTGGGGATAGTGGGGCAGAACAACGCTTTTGCCCGGATCGATCTGAACGTGATCCTGCTTCTGGCCGGGATGATGATCATGGTAAACATCATCAAACGTTCGGGACTTTTTGAGTGGCTTGCCATCTCCACCGCCAAGGCTACCGGAGGTCGCCCGATACTTTTATTGATTGCGCTTCCCCTGATCACGGCCGTCACCTCCGCGTTCCTGGACAACGTAACAACCATGATACTTATCGTCCCTATAACCCTGGTAATCGCCGATACCCTTGGGATTGATCCGGTACCGCTTATCGTCTCCGAGACCTTCGCCTCAAACATCGGCGGAACCGCCACCCTGATCGGCGATCCTCCCCACATGCTGATAGGAAGCGCGGCAAACCTGAGCTTCCTCGATTTTTTCACCAACCTCGCCCCAATCGTCGCCATTATACTGGTAGTTTTTACTGTGATGATCACCCTCACTTTCGGAAGGGGGTTGAGGAGGGCCGCTTCCAAGGAAGCCGCACTCGCATCACTCACACCCAAAAAGGCTATTAAGGACCGCTACCTTCTGTGGAAATCTGTGGGGGTCCTTGCCGTTGTATTCACGCTGTTCGTGCTCCACGACACGCTTGGGATGAAGCCTGCAACCGTGGCTCTCATTGGAGCATCCCTCCTGCTGATCCTATCCCAGCTCCCTCCCCGCGAAAGCAAAATGGTCTCCATGTGGAAACTGCTTGCCGAGATAGACTGGCCGACGCTCTTCTTCTTTATAGGGATGTTCATAATGGTTGCAGGACTCGAGGCAACCGGTGTGATTGAGGCTGTCGCGAATCTTTTGGTGAATATTACCAGCAGCCATCTCCTTTTAACCGCCATCCTGATCCTATGGGGGTCTGCTTTTATGACCATGATCCTCTCGGCGGTTCCATTCGTTGTGGCGATGATCCCGGTAATCCAGACTCTGGAGGCTCATGGAGTATGCCCTGTGGAGCCTTTGTGGTGGGCGCTTTCTCTTGGTGCGGCCCTCGGGGCGAACGGCACCTTTATCGGAAGCGCGGCAAACATAGTGGTTGCAGGGATCTCCACCCGATCGGGTCATCCTATAACCTTCACGAACTTCACAAAAAAAGGGTTGCCGATTACGATAGTTTCACTTATTCTGGCAAGCCTTTACGTCTGGCTCAGATACTTTTGATGCTCCTTTTGCCC
>JAYELY010000086.1:0-7289 GCA_034717795.1 Caldifarciminota bacterium | reverse complement strand
CAGTAAAATAAGGAGGATCGCGTGAAGAAAATTGTGTTTTTGACTTTAGCCGCGTTGGTGGCCGCATCCCTTGGATGTTTTTACGGAAAAGAATCGTCCGAAACGGCGACCGTTGATTACGCCGCCGCACTTTACGATCGTGTCGAGATAGAGACCGAAAACGGCGAGATAACCTCATCGGTAAGCTCCGACTCTCTGATTACGATAACCCTTACCAGGTGGGTCATCGGCCCCTCGGCAAAAGCCCATCTGGATGATATAGATGTCTCGGTTACCAAGGATACCGTTAACGGCACCCTTCGTGTCTCTGTCACAATTCCAACCAGCACTGTGCGGAGCTACGGCTGCGACGCCGACATAGAACTGCCCGAATCCCTGTATGTTGACCTTGTGACTTCCAACGGCAAGATGAAGGCCGCAGGCCACCAGAACGGACTGCGCCTCGTGACGTCCAACGGCATGGTAGAGATCGCCAAAACCGCCGGGGAAGCAGAACTTGAGACTTCAAACGGAGCCATCGATGTGGACAGACATACAGGAGACATCTCCGGGCAAACCGCAAACGGTGAGATTGATGCCGAGGTCATAATGGTGAAGTCTGTGGTGGACGCCACCGATACCACCTACGGCTACTGCCGCTTTAAGAGCTCAAACGGCAGAATCACTTTGGCCGTGCCTGACTCGGTCGGAGCGCGGATCCGAATCGAAACCCCTAACGGAGACATAATCGTTGATCCCGATCTCCCCACCCAAGGGGACTACAACTCCGACGATGACATCTACGAAAGTAAGATTGGTGACGAGTCCGGCGAGATCTACCTTGAAACCTCAAACGGCGACGTAAGCCTGAAAAAGCTGCAGTAAATACACACCACTCGGACAGGGGTATCCGAGCTGGGACCTCTAACTTAACACCCCGGAAAAGAACAACGCGAGAGGTTCACAATGTGAGCCTCTTTTCTTGTCAACTCAAGAGTTGCAAAACAGTAAAGGCGGGCTATAGTTCCGTATGAGAAAGGGTCTAATCCTTCGACCTGCTTCTCCTCAAGACGCAGGCCAGACAGCTCCACTCTTCTACTCTACCGGCCCTGCGGCGTTCAACCTCGCGTTCGGTTCTCAAGATAAGGCGATCTCCATAATCCGTAGACTGTTTGCAAGAACGGGCAACCCGATGAGTTTTGAGCACACCACGGTCGCATGGCTCGGAAGGCGTGTTGCAGGGATATTGAATCTGTCCGACCTCGAGACTCTAAAGAGATCCCAACCGCGCATGGGATGGCAGCTCTTTAATATATGCGGTCCCCTCTTCCTTTTATTCCGACTTCCCATCTACCTGCGGCTGGAAAGCCTTGCCGGGATTGGATCGGCGGATGAGCTCTGCATAGAATACGTAGCCGTAGCCCCGGATATGCGGGGCAAGGGAATAGGCAGGACGCTGATGCAGAAAGCGGAGGTCGTTGCGAGAAGAAGGGGGTACGAGTTCCTCTCCCTGTACGTGCTGAGCGACAACCTGCCGGCCATCGGCTTCTATCGCAAGCTTGGCTACCGCTACGAGGCGAGGAGGATTGATCCCTGGTTCGCAAGGCGCTACGGCTTTAAAGGCTTCTTACGCATGATAAGGCGGATCCTTTAGGCGTATGTCCGAAAAGAGGCGCACCGCTCTGGGGATAATCTCCGGTATCGCGCTCCTTGCCGCAACCGGAATCGCGGCGCTTTATCTGTCAAGTTTCTTTTCCGCAATCATCAAGGTAGAGTGGCTCAGGGCGATCCTGAGCGCGAATGTCGTCGTCGCGATCCTTGTGGGGATGCTTTTGGGCAACCTCGTTCTCGAGCGCATAAAAGGACTGGCTGAGTTCCTCGCACCCGGCCTTGAGCTTTACGACCTCTTTCTGAAGACAGGCATCATCCTGCTCGGCGCGCGAATAATCGCAGGTGATCTTCTCCGCCTTGGTGCTGTGGGGCTGGGGATGGTGGTGATAAAGATAGTTGCTTCCATATTCTTCGTGATCTTCTTTGCCCGCCTGTTCGGTTTGCCCGAAAAGCTTTCCCTGCTTCTTGCCGGGGGTATAGGAGTATGTGGAGTAACCGCTATCGTGGGCACCAGCGAGGTCACCGGAGCATCGCGGGAGGAAACGAGCTATGCGATCGCAACCATCCTGCTGTTCGGCACCGGCGCGATCCTTCTCTATCCCCTGGTGGGCAGATTGCTGGGGATGAACCACGTAAGCTTCGGGATATGGGCCGGGCTTGCCATAGAAAATACCCCGCAGGTGGTAGCCGCAGGCGCGATCTACGATCAGGTCACCGCAAACGCAGCGGAGACGGCGAAGATAGCAGGCACCGTTACCAAGATGTGCCGCAACGCGCTTGTCGGCTTCGTGATACTTGGGTTTGCACTCTACTACGCAAGGAAGGGTCTCAGCAAAGGGGTAGAACACAAAGGACGATTCTTGTGGCGAAAGTTCCCAAAGTTCGTTTTGGGATTCATCCTCTTCGCGGTGCTCACCTCGCTCGGTCTCTTCGGCCCGCCTCAATCGATTGTGCTTCGGTCGTTTGCCGTTGCTGAACGATGGGCGTTTCTCTTTACCTTTGCCGGCGTCGGCCTCGCGACGCGCTTCAAGAACATGGCCAGCATAGGCTACAAGCCGTTGCTGGTGGGTCTCCTGGCTGAGGTAATCGTGGCGAGCCTCACCTTACTGGGCGTTCTGCTTTTGGGCAAGCCGTTAACGCTCTCTTTCTAGGCCGGGGGGAAGAACCTTCAGGTGTAAAACAGTAAAGCTGATTAACTTTTAACCTCATTCACATTTATATCTTGTGAGTGCTTGACAATTACTTTGAAAATCGTTACTATCCGGGTTGATTGGGATTATGGAGGGGATGTGGAAAATGCAAAGCGCGGAGGAGAAGTTGCCTGAAAGCGATAAGGAGATTCAAGATGGCGAGCGAGGATTTCAAACCGACTGAGTACAAGCTGAGGTGTCTGGCATGCGGCAAGGAGTTTACCGAGGACAATCATCTTCTTTCCTGCGACGCAGAGCACGGACCGGCGTTCCTGCGTGCCGAGTACGAGAAAAAACAGATTGAGGTTCATAAAGGGGCTGAAGGTATGTTCCGGTTCGGCGACTGGCTCCCGCTGCGCAGGCCGATCAGGAACGCAGGATACCCGGTGGCATTCAGGAGCCAGGGGCTTGGACCGAAGCTGGGCCTTGCCGATCTGTGGATCTCCTTCTCCGGTTACTGGCCTGAGCTGGGGGCGGACATGCGTACCTGCACATTCAAAGAGCTCGAGGCACCTCCGGTGCTTTCAAGGTTCGCCGACGATTCCAGAACCCTCGTGGTAGCCTCGGCAGGGAACACGGCACGCGCTTTCGCCGAGGTTTGCTCGGCCAACGATATCCCGCTGCTCCTGGTAGTGCCTGAGGTTGGCCTGGGGAACCTGTGGTCCACCAAGGAGTTCTCGGACTCAGTGAAACTGGTCTTGGTGACCGGTGGTGCCGATTATTTCGACGCCATTCATCTCTCCGAAATGATCGCCTCCCTCCCCGGATACGCTCCTGAAGGCGGAGCGAAGAACGTGGCGCGTCGCGACGGTATGGGAACGTCGGTCCTTGCCGCGGTCACCGCCGCAGGGAGGATTCCTGACCACTACTTCCAGGCGGTGGGTTCGGGCACAGGAGGAATTTCCGCATGGGAAGCGGCCGAGCGCCTGCGTGCCGACGGCCGTTTTGGTGACGTAGGGATGAAGCTGCATCTCGTTCAGAATCATCCATTCACCCCGATGACCGACGCGTGGATGGAGAAATCCCGCAGTCTGCCTGAGATGGATAACGAAGAGGCACGCAAACTCATCTCCGAGATCGCCGCACACGTGCTCTCAAACCGCAGACCGCCATGGGCTGTGGTGGGCGGAGTCTACGACGCGCTTACCGACACATCGGGCGAGATGTATTCGGTGACCAATGAAGAGGTGTGGCAAGCGGGTGACCTGTTTATAGAGACCGAAGGGATAGACCTTACCCCGGCGGCCAAGGTGGCGACGGCGGCACTGAAGAAAGCATTGCAGAGTAAGACTGTCGCAGCAGACGACATGATCCTTTTAAACGTCACCGGCGGCGGTCAGAACAGGCTGTTTAGCGAGCACAAGATTAACTACTTGGAGCCTCACGTCGAGGTAAGGCGGGAAGAGATCTCGGAAGAGACTGCCCAAAGGCTGTTTGCCTGAGGGGCTGGCTTCGGTAAAATGCACCGACCTCAGCCGCAGATGACTGTGGACTGATTTCAAGGATTTAGAGCTTAAGGAAGGAAGTAAATGAAAGACATTTTTTCAAAATGCGGCGAGGAGGGCGGATACTTCCCCATGTTCCGGATGATGCGCGACCGTTACTTTGCGCTGCCAATCATCGAAGGGATGCCGGGCCCTCACATGAAGTTTCAGGGCCGCAGGGTGATTCAGTGGGCGATCAACAACTACCTGGGGCTTGTGGATAGACCCGAGCTGATCGAGGTCGCGCGTGAAGCGGCGGCAAAGTGGGGAGTGGGCGCTCCCATGGGTTCGCGCTTCATGACAGGCAACACCGAGCGCCATGTAGAGCTTGAGCGCAGGCTCGCAAAGTTCTCAGATAAGCCCTCGGCCATCCTCTTCAACTACGGCTACCTTGGCGTGATCGGCACCATAACCTCTCTCATAGGCAAGGACGACGTGATCGTGATAGACAAGCTCGCCCACGCCTCCATGATGGACGCCGCGTTCTCCACCCGCCAGTTCATACCCTTCCGTCACAACAACCTCGAGAGTCTTGAACGCGCTCTCAAGCGCGCCAGCAGGGATCGCGAGGGCGGGGTTCTTGTGGTGGTTGAGGGCGTCTACGGGATGACCGGCGACCTGGCCGATCTGCCCGGAATCATTGAACTCAAGAATAAATACGGCGCCCGGCTGTTCGTGGACGACGCTCACGGATTCGGGGTAATGGGCGAGGGCGGACGAGGCACCGGCTTTCACTACGGGGTTCAGGATTCCATAGACATCTACTTCGGCACCTTTGCCAAGGCGTTCGCGGCCATCGGCGGCTTCAGCGCAGCACGAGACGACGCGGTCGAATACATCCGCTACAACGCCCGCACCCAGATATTCGCCAAGGCCCTGCCCATGGTGGTGGTCGAGGTCCTCTTGAAGGCCATGGATATCGTGGAGTCGGAGCCTGAGCTTGTAGAAAAGCTCTGGGAGAACACACGCAAGCTGCAGGACGGTCTGCGCGAGCTGGGCTTTGATCTCGGCAACACCGCCTCACCTGTCACACCGGTATACATCCCAACCTCAGACCTTGAGACCAGCATCCGCTTCATACACAAGATGCGCGACGAGAAGGGAATCTTCATTTCAGGCGTGATGTATCCTGTGGTGCCCAAGGGGGTGCTTCTTGCCCGGATGATCCCTACCGCCGTCCACACCGACGAGGACATTGAGGAGACCCTGAAGGCGTTCCGCGAGGTGCGCGACGAGATGGGGCTTTTGTAACTCCTCCCTTTTTCCTTCGGAGAAAGCCCTTTGGAGAAGGAATCGGAATATAAAAAAGGTTAATTGACCAATTTCCTTTCCTCCCCAACCAAATGCCCTCATTTGTTTGAGGTTAATTGTTAGGACCCTGCGCGGGGACGCGCAGCGTAACCCCGTAACCCGTGGGGCATACCCCGGGCAGGGACGTAGTACCTGCCTGGGGTGTTAATCCTTGTAGCGGTTAAAGCGAACCAGTTTCATGAGCCAGCGAGGTAGAGCCTTGCCCGGCTTGCGCTTCTGCAGGTTAAAACCTATCTTCTTAACAAGATTCAACCGGGTTGGTTCGGCAAGCTCGATCATCGTGCCGTCGGGGTCTTGCACGTAGGCGAACAGCGCGGTTGACCCGTGACCCATGTCGAAATCCTCACTGTTCGGTTCAAGCAGAGGTTCGGCCCCACGGCGTACCAGCTCATCGAACGTTCCCTGGATATCGTGTACGTCAAAACATATCTCCATCTGTCCTATGTCTCCCCATCTTCTTCCGTGATAGATATGTGCGCCTTTCTTACCCTCGGTCTCTACCAGCTCGATCATGCCCCTATCCAGATAAAAACTAAAGAACGAGGTGGACGGCCTTGGATCGCGCAAAAGAACGCGGCGCTGAACGCGATCGCCGCCAGGGATCGCCGAAAGCATGGGGTCGGAGCCCTTCCAGTCGTAGACCACTTCATTGTAGTCCAGCACGTCACGGTAGAACCTCAAGGAACGTTCCATCTCGCTTACTGCTATGGTTACAAACACAGCACCCCCCACACACTTACCATCGCGACGCAGTGAGTAATCCATCCCGGGGATCTCGATCAGATAGATGAGCAGGTCGTCAGGGTCCCTTATCAGCGCGGCCTTACAGTCCGGTTTTGCGGCCCAGGGCATTGGGCCGGCGATGAGGGTACGAGGGGAGTCTTTGAACAGATTGAGCGCCTTCTTTAGATCGGAAACCTTAAGCGCGGCAGCGCTCATCCCCGGATCACCCCACTGCCAGTCGGAGGGAAAAGGACGAGGCTCGGTGGAAAGATACTGGTAGAGTTCGAGTGTCGCGCCGCCCAGAAGATTGGCGGCTATAACAACCTTGCGCTCATAGTCACCCCCAACCACCGGCTCCATCCGGGAAGCGTAGCTCTGATTGAGACTCATTGGAACATCAAAACCAAGCCTGCGGTAGAAAGCCCACGAACGATCACGATCCCTAACTCCAAACCCCACATGCTGAAGAGCAGTAATCACGTCTACTCCCGGTCTTGGGTTTTTCAAGGGACAGAGTCCCTCCACCGCTCCCCCAGTTGTACGTCCGATTTAGACTCCAAGTATAATCAACCAGCAGAGCGTGTCAACCTCTCTCTGCGGACGTCCAGGGAGATGCGACGGACGTGCAGGGCAATTGCTCGGACGTCCGAAAAATCATACTATAATAATATAGTTGTGCGAGCGCCTGAGCCGCATCTTCACCAAAAATCTATACTTATGTGCAAAGACCTCGACATTCATTCCGCCTTATTCGAACAGATCACTCAAGCGGCTTGGTAAGGGAGCAAAATATCCTATAATTAAGGTAGGATAATCGGCGCCCATGAGTGCAGTTTGCACTTCGTCTCAAGCGGACTATCATTGAGCTGTAGGTTGCAGTGGATTGCGTCTCAGGTATAGTTAAGAATAAGGAGGATAGAAGTATGACTTTACCTGAGAAAGAAGCTATGATCAAGCAACGAGAGCGATTGATGCTCAAGATGGAAGAAGT
>JAYELY010000085.1:0-4131 GCA_034717795.1 Caldifarciminota bacterium | reverse complement strand
TAGACAAATTGCACAACGAATTCAACGTAGCGGTTGCAGAGATCGGCGGTCAAAACACCTGGCAGCGAACCAAACTGGCGGTGACCGTGGTCTCAAATGATGCACGCCACAACTCACAGGTGCTCGAACGGGTCATCTCAAGGATAAAAAAAACGCATCTCGCCTGGCAGCTTGCAGACTACAGCATCAGGGAGGTGTACTGATGGTTAAAGATCGAGCACGCCGCGCAGCCGCGCTCATCAAACAGAACGTGGCCTGCATCCTGCTTCAGGAGTTCAACCGTCCGGAGATGCAGTGGATAACCATCACCGACTGCGTCATGACGCGAGACCTCAAAAGGGCGGATCTCTACTTCTCGACCATCGAATCGAATCTTGCCCACGAGAGGGCCATTGCGGTGCTCGAGGAGGAAAAAGGCACAATCAAGCGTGAACTCGCTTCGCGAATCACAATCAAGTACATGCCCGATCTGCGCTTCATATGGGATGAAACCGTGCTTATAGAGAAAAAAATCCGGGAGATACAAGATGAACGCTCAAGAAGTACTGAACGAGATACGTAAAGGAAAGAGATTTCTGGTCGCGGGTCACATCGATCCCGACGGAGATACCATAACCTCTACTCTCCTTATGGGTCGGCTCCTCAAGCATCTGGGCAAGGGTTATACCCTTTACATTCGCGATTCCATCCCTGAAAAGTTTGGTTTCCTCGCTGGAATCGGCGAGATAAAGCAATCGATTGAATGTCCTGAGCCGGACACGATTATAACCCTCGACGCCCCGAATCTTGAGAGGGTAGCGCTGGCAAAGCCCAGGGCCAGGGTGATCAACATAGACCACCATCAATCCAACGAGCGCTTCGGCGACGCAAACTGGCTTGAGATTAATCGCGGTGCGGCATGCCTTATGGTCTTTGAACTCCTGCGGCTTGCCGGCGCACCTTTAGGGAGCCAGGAGGGCGAGATGGTCTTTACCGGGCTCTTTACCGAGACCGGAGGATTTGTGCTGCCTAACGTATCGGCGGAGGTCTTAAGGATATGTGCCGATGTTATGGAGCATGGGGTCAACGCATCGGACATTGCATTCAGGATGACCGCGCGCGACGAGCGGAACCTTGCTCTGTTGGGCGAGGTACTGGCAACCCTGAAGATAACGGACGGGATAGCCACCATTGAACTTACCGAAAAGATGCTTGACGATGTGGGATTGGGGCACGATGAACACGACTCGGACAGCTTTATCCGCTACCCCTCCTCGATACCAGGGATAAAGGTGGCCATCTTCTTTCGCGAGATGCGCCAAGAGGGCACGGTCAGGATGAGCTTTCGTTCTTTAAGCGGGGCGGATGTGGACAGGATCGCCTCGCGTTTTGGAGGAGGAGGTCACCCGGCGGCGGCCGGGGCCAAGCTCAAGGGTTCGTACGAGGAGGTAAAGGAACGGGTAATAGAGGAAACCAAGAGGTATCTTGCGTGCGAGGAGGGTTAGCGCTCCATAAACCCAAGGGGATAAGCTCGTTCGACGTGATCCGAAGGCTTCGGCCGATCATTGGGAAAAAAACGAAGATAGGACACGCGGGCACGCTTGATCCGGCGGCCCAGGGTTTATTGCTGATTCTGGTCGGCGAAGCGACGAGGGTTCAGAATCTCCTTAAGGATCTGGACAAGGAGTATGAGGCTGTGGTAATACTGGGGGTAAGGACTGATACATTAGACGCTGAAGGGAAGGTGCTTGAGGAGGTTGAGGTTCCACCTCTGGATGAAAAACCGATCCGCAGCGTTCTGGACAGGCTCAAAGGAGAAAGGATGCAGCAGCCACCCCGATACTCCGCGCTGAAGCTGAATGGACGCCGGGCATACGAGATGGCAAGGGCGGGTGAGGAGTTCGAGCTGCACGAACGAAGGGTAACGATATACGAGATCGAACTTTTATCATGGCAAAACCCCTTGCTTGAGATCCGTACAAGGGTATCGTCCGGCACGTATATTCGTTCTCTTGCTCGAGAGATAGGCGAAGAGCTGGGGCTTCCGGCATCGCTTGCAGCCCTTTGCCGCACTCGGATCGGGAGATTCGAGATCAAAGATGCCCTTCGGCTTGAGGGTATCACCATTGAGAGTATAAGGAAGGCTATGATCCCGATAGAGGAGCTCCTTTCCCACCTGCCGCAGGCAGAGGTTGACACCTCCAGCGTCCTTATGTTGCTTCAGGGCAAGCCGCTATCTCAAGGCATTGATCCCGAACTCCTCGATGCTCCGAGTTCTGTAGTCTTCTCCCGTGATCGCCGTCAGGCTTTCCTATGCGAACCCAGGGATGGCAAGCTCTGGTCGCGACGCCTTATATACAACAATGGAGAAAGCGTTGGCTGATCGAGCTGCAGTCATAGGCTCCTTCGACGGGGTGCATAAAGGGCACGCGGCGCTTATCAATGCCCTGCTGAAAGAAGCGAAGGCAAGGGACCTTCAGACGATAGCCGTAACCTTTGATCCGCCGCCATCACTCTACTTCAACCCCCACTTTAACTTTCTCTTGACCACAAAGGAGGAGAAGGAAGAGCTGCTCCTTGCTGCCGGAATAGCCCAGGTCCGTTTCCTTGGTTTCTCAGGGGTGGTAGACAAGGAACCCGAACGGTTCGTATCGGATGAACTTCTTACGATGAATATAAGACTCCTAACGGTTGGCCAGGGCTTCCGCTTCGGTCGCAAACGCGCAGGCGACGTTGAGGTGTTACGCAGTGCAGGCCAGGAGCATGGATTTGATGTGAGGGTCATTGCCAAAGAGGAGTTTGAGGGCGAGCCCATAAGCGCCACACGGATAAGGGAGCTTCTGCTTCTGGGGCACATCCGCCGCACCAACGCTTTGCTGGGTTACGAATACAGACTCAAGGGCGAGGCATCCAAAGGACTGGGCAGGGCGGGTGCACTGCTGGATACCCCGACAGTGAACCTAAAACCTGACGATCTACATAAACTGGTGCCACCGGACGGTATCTATGCGGTGAGATTCGGGACCCAGCGCTATCCAGGAGTCTGCTACATCGGCTCAAGCCCAACGTTCGGAGATTCAGCGCACAAGATCGAGGTGCACCTGCTGGAGGGTTTCCCTGAGGAGGAAACAAAACCGATTATCCACTTCGTAGAAAGGCTGCGCCCTGACAGGAAGTTCTCATCACTTGCAGCCCTCAAGGAACAGGTCAAGGAAGATGTAGCGCAGGCAAGGAGGGTGTTGTCGCAAAGCTAGATACAAAGACGTTCTTCAAGCTGTTCACGAACCGCAACTTTGCGCTTTTTGCCACGGCCAACATGGTCTCCCAGATCGGCGACCGCTTCACCCAGATGGCGTTTATAGAGCTTCTGGGAGCGGAGTTCTTTGGCAGCTTCGCGGCCTTCGGCGGCGTCGCGGTGATCTTCACGCTTCCCTCGATCGTACTCGGCCCCATAGCCGGGCCGTTCATCGACTCCTGGCGAAAGAAACACGTGCTTCTGGTCGGTGATGCGGTGCGCGCCCTGCTCATCGCCTCCCTGCCTTTCGTCTACTTCCTCTCAGGCCACCTTATGTGGATGCTCGGGGTGGCATTGGTAGTCTACGTCTTCGGCTTCTTCTTTTCTGCAGCCCGCCTCGCAATCGTGCCCCTGATTGTAGATAGAAAAGAGCTCATGCAGGCCAACTCCGCGAACCTAACCCTCTTACGCGCCGCCACCGGTATCGGAACCTTCGCAGGGGGATTTTTAGTGGCCTGGATAGGCTGGCGCCTGGGCTTTGTTGTAGATGCAATAACCTACGTGATCTCGTTTGTGCTCATACTCTTTATCAAGGTGGATGAAAAACCCATTATCATACATGCGAGAGATAGCGTGACAGAAACAGGCAAGAGGGTTTCGGGCTACCTGAAAGAGATTAAGGAAGGTATCCGGCTTATGACCAGCACCCGCATGATGCGGTTCGTTATGCTCTCGATAGTGGCGCTCTTCTTCGTGTCGGGCGTGGCGTTCACGGTCATCGTCCCGACCGTCCAGCAGACGCTTTCGATGGGGACCATAGGGGTAACGCTTCTTGCCGCTGCGGCTGCGGGCGGGATGTTTTTAGGCCCGATTCTTACAGGACTCCTGGGCCCGGCATTCCGTAAACATCGCCTGAT
>JAYELY010000084.1:0-4138 GCA_034717795.1 Caldifarciminota bacterium | reverse complement strand
CGCTTCCAGACTTCTACCGATTCGAGTTAGAGGATACCGCCATGCTTTACGTCTATGTGTCAAGGCTTGGCGGGGACTGCAAGCCTTTGATGCGTCTTTATGCGCCGGATGGCGAGGTGTTCGGGGAGATCAAGGATACAACCGCGGTCTTTGATCTTACCGGTTCTGGCTTTGTTGCGGGCTACTGGTTCATTGAGGTAACGGACGCCAGAGATTTCTATCCTACTTACGGCAAGGGCGAGGTGGCGTTCAACTATCTCGAGCCTTATACCGTGCTTGTCTCAACCTGCCCTCGGTGAATGAAGGAGGAAGTGATGAGACAAAAGCAAGTTGGGATGATTTTTGTTCTTTTGAGCCTGCTTCTTTTTGTGCTTTTCTGCGAGTTGCCGGGTCCTGAGATCGAAAGGGTCACTGCTGACGATCCTTCACTTGCGCCTGGTGAGAGCACCATCCTGCACTGCGATGTCTACAATCCGGCAGGGGGTGAACTTACCTATGTCTGGCAGGCGGATTTTGGAAAGATCGAGAATCTGGGCGATAGGGCTCGTTGGACAGCCCCTGAATCGGTAACCAGCAACTTGATCGTGACGATTACCGTGACCGTGAGCGATGAGTGGGGGCGGATGGATGAAGAAAGCATCGCCCTTGAGGTGAAAGCGAGCCCATAAAGACAGATGGGAGAGCGAAAGTTTTGTAGGGGCGAGGCATGCCTCGCCCCTACTGTTAATGCGTCAATACAAGCTTGGCGCTTGCCTGCTGATTGGTTGATTCAAGGTGCACGAAGTAGACGCCTGCCGCGAGTCCGGCTGAGTTGATGGGGATAGTATGATCGCCTGCGGGATAGGCGTCTGATGCAAGGTGGGTTACGAGTCGGCCGCAGGCGTCGTAAAGATCAAGACGAATCAAGGAAGCGTAAGGCAGGCTGAAATGGATAGTTGATTCTCGAATCGCCAGATCAAACGGATTGACCTCATTCGGCTGCTCGGCGATTGCACTCCCGGTCAAAGGCTCTGTGCTCTTGGCGTAATAAATCTGAGTTACCCTATCCTCGTCATCGGCGCAGTAGACGAGATGCCCGTAGCCATGTGCGTCAATCGCAAAGTAGTGTCCGTACCCAGGCCACTCGTCTTCCTCAGGTGTAGAGGTAATGGGTTCCTCTACCCAAACACCTGTGGTTTTATTCGCATAGTAAAAATCATGCCAGTAATCGGCGTTGACCCGCAACCAAACCACATGCGGATCACCGTTAGGATCAATAGCGATGGAAGGCTGTTCGTTCCAGCCTTTTGGGTCTCCACCAGCCGAGACAAGCTCATCCTGCCATGCGCCGCTCTGATTGGTGATATAGTGGATACTATTACTGCCGACGTCGTAGGCTACATGAAACGCTCCTGAGGCATCCGCTACCGCCGAGGGATACTCGCTTGATAGCTCGTTGAGCTGGTCTCCTATCCATCCCGGTTCTCCGGAGGTGGTGTGCCAGAGATGGTTATCATCACCGATGTAGAAGGCGTGAGGGATATGAAGTTGATCGAACACAAGGTCAAATCCTATGTAATAGTCAGGATGTAAGTTTTCGCATACCTGTTCGCTGTGGAATCCCTCTGCATCGTCGTATCCGTAGAAAAGCTCGGCTACTTCCTCCGGCACGGTAAGTTCCACGTAAAGCAGATGCGGGATTCCTTCATGATCCAGGGTTATAATTGGTACTACATTAACGATTTCGTCTTTAGTAATGTTGACGCTGACAAATTTTCCGTTGGTATCGGTGGCAATAAAAAGATCCCAATTAGTCTCATCCAGCCACTGCGAGAATGCTACGAACGTGTTTCCTTCCGAATCGACATCAAGACAGTAGGAAGGCCCTTCCGTAACTAACGCTACTTCCTTGATAACCCACGAACCGATAACGTTAGAGGCAACCTTGAGGTGAACATCATCATTCCACTGTGCGAAAAGCACATGCGCATACCCCTGATCATCAAGAGCAAGAAGTGGCTGATAGCTGTAGTGTTTGGTCCCCTTTGTTACCTGCTCTATATCCCACTCGACGGCGGAGAGCAAAAGCACTCCTGCCAGGACCATCAAAGCGATCCTTTTCATAATACGCCTCCTACTTCTTGGTTTTCAGGATAGTAATCCCGAACGTCAAATTGTCAAGAGGGTGATTTTTTAAAAGACCTTACGGGATCGGACACCCTCGAATGAGCGCTCGCTTTTGTTCCGGGGAGAGTTTCTTGATCTCGGCCTCTCTCTTCTGCGCGCTGGACCGGGTGGCGTGGCGTTCCATGAAACGCAAGAGACAGGGACGACGGCTGCGTGTGTAACGCGCGCCCTTGCCTTGATTGTGCTCGGCCAAACGCTTTATGACGTCCCTTGCGATCCCTGTGTAAAGCGAGCCGTCGGCGCACTGCACGATGTAAACGTAGAAGGATTCAGGCTTCTTCATTGATACAGAACGTCGTTCTTCCACTCCTGCTCTAATGCGTAGGGCGTCAGATCGTAGACCTCGAGCATCGCGTCCATTGGGGGCTTCCTGTTGGTAAGAAACGTCTTCAGCTTTTCAGCCCCGTAGCGTTCGTGAAGAAATCTGATAAGGTCGGCAGATGCAAAGAGATACCGGATCATCTCGCTCTGACGGGCACTCTTCTTAAACCCAAAGATACTCAGCACCTGCTCGGTGAAGCTGCGGGTCATATCGCCATTTAGGAAAAGGTATGCGTCTGGGAAACCGTAGACCCTTGCCATCTGGTCCATGCTCTCCCTGCTCGATCGCCACATTCCCAGCCGCACGTAGGCCGAGTGGTTGTACTGCACCATGTACGCCCAGCCCTCCAGACGAAGAATATCCTCGGTTAAAACCGCATCGCGCAGTAGATTCGCCGGCACGTGTTCGCCAGAAGAAACCCGCTCGGCAAGCAGTGGCTCGTTGGACAGGTAAACCAACGCCAGAGCGTGTGCCATCTCGTGCGGCAGGCCGAAAAGACCCACCGGCCCGGGGTAGGCAAGGTCTATCCGGAGAGCATAACCCACCGTGTCTTCGTGCCATATGGGTCTGAACACGGTCTCGCCCCCGGAAACCTGCTCGAAGCTACCTAGACCCTTACGTGTGGAATGAAGGCGTAAGGGAATCTTGCCTTGGCTGTAACGCAGGGGAACCTCGTCCGTGCGTACGATGCGGGAAAGCCTTGCCAACTCAAAAGAATCGGGTCGCAGGATATCGGTAATCTGGTTGAATGACTGCTCTGCCACCGCCTCGATCAGCCTGATGTCTTTTTCAGCTGCACTCCATGGATGATAGAGGTAGATGAAGTGCTCGCTCTCACGCATCAGCCATATCTCTTCTGCAACGCTTCGCTTCTCTGCCCAAGCGTAGAATTTGAAGTAGAACTCCCCGAACCGCTTGCCCGTGAACCTATCCAGCACACTGGAGAGCTCATCCGGTGTATCGACGCGTGCGAGTATCCTCCGGCTTTTCCTTGAGCCCAACTCCTCCTCAAGGTAAGGCCCGAACTCTTCCATTGTCCGCTCAAGCACCAGGGCGTCAACAGAATCTATAACCCAGCCTTGATCTTCGGCATTCTGAATCCATTCCTGCGCCGTTGCCCTGAACTCAGCCCGCAAGGAGTCGGTTGTAGAAATCATGGAGATCAAAACCAGACAAACCATAGCCTTGACTTTAGGATAAAGAGTGCCCATGTCAACCCTGACGGAACAGCAGGGGTTAAAAACTTGACTTCGAGCGCAAAGGGATTATCTTAGGATTCATGAAAGCGATGCAACTTTCTAAGCCAGCTCCGATTGAGTCCGAGCCTTTGAAGCTGGTGGATCTGGGGATGCCGGAACCCGGGGCCGGGCAGGTGCGAGTAAAGGTCTCTCGTTGCGGGGTATGTCATACAGACCTGCACACGGTCGAGGGCGATCTCGACTTACCCAGGCTGCCGATCGTGCCAGGTCACGAGATAGTAGGCAGGATAGACAAGGTTGGCGAGGGGGTATCTAGAGAACGAGTAGGTGAGCGCGTGGGCGTGCCCTGGCTTTATTCGACCTGCGGTAAGTGCTCCTTCTGCACGGAAGGAAGGGAGAATCTCTGCCCGAACGCCAGGTTTACAGGATACCACGAGAACGGCGGATACGC
>JAYELY010000083.1:0-4157 GCA_034717795.1 Caldifarciminota bacterium | reverse complement strand
GATCCTCTACTCAACCACAGAGAACCGGCGCCTTAAGCTCGTCCCGCGATATATCGGGGACGGACGCCATCCTCTCTATAAATTATAATAATATGGATCAAGAGGATGTCAAGTCAATCCACCACACCCGTCTGCTTCACAGCCGTGCGGGGACCCCGGATCAGTGCTCCTTTGCCCTTCGGGCTAAAGATCGCAGGGGAATTATTGTATCACGACCTTAGCAGTGGTTGAACTACCTCCGCTCTCAAGACGAACAAGGTAGACACCTCTTGGAAACGCCTGACTGAACTCCACCTGGCCGCTTGAGCTGACAGAGGTCTGGGCGACTCGTTGGCCCGAGACGTTGTAGACCCCTAACACACCACTCTGGCCTTTGGGGAGTGCAAAGGTAACTCTCATTTTGCCTGAGACAAAAGACGCGCTCACGCTGAGCTCGCCCGTAACCCTAGGTTGTTCCTCAATGGCTACACCTCCTTCGAACCAGTTGTAGTATATCTCCTGGTTCCCATCTCGAGTATCCACCCAGCAGAGGTGAACGTTGCCCCTGCGGTCAGCCGTAGCATGGGGATACTGGGAGTCGGAGTAGTCATTTGGCGTAAGCTGTTTGGGGCCATCCCAGGTTACCGAACCCTGCTGCAGACGGTTATAGAATATCTCTTCGCGATTTCTGGTGGCGTCGCCCGAAGCAGCCCAGAAAACCCACACGTTACCGAAGGTGTCGGCGCAGATTGAAGTCTTGTGGAAAATGTAAAGACCTTCAGGCGTCTGGCTTACGTTTGTAGGCATACCCCAGGTATTCCCTGTTCTCTTTACCACGTATATCTGGTAAGGGGATGTGACATCCATGTAAGCGACATAGAAGTTGCCATCTTTGTCAAAGCAGATAGCGGGTGCGTATTCGTAATAGCATGCGACGTCCGGTATCTCAATAGGTGGACTCCAGGAGCTACCTCCGTTCGAGCTCCTGGTATAGCCTATCCGGTTGTTCCACTGCTGGCACCAGGCTACATGGATGCTGTTATCGGAAGCAACGCAGATGGCTGGGTAGTATGTATCTTGTCCCTCGGATGGTGGGTCAGTGGAGATCTGAACGAATGCCCCAAATTTCTCCTCTCCAGCGGGCCTGCTTTGATAGACAACTACATACCCTTCGGTAGGTGTAATTACTCTGTAGTTGAAGACGCAATGAGTGTTATTATATTGGTCGTCTGCAATGGCAGGAAATCGAGATTCAGGTACAGTAATACCCGTCCCACCGTGACCGATTATCTCTCCCCATGATGAGCCGATACGTTCACGAAAATATAAATCCTTTTCGAACGCAACGTAGGGCCAACCAAACCAGTCTACGTGAACGTTATTCGACACCGCAATAACCGGATTCTTTCCCAGGTAATCACTAACAGCTTCACCTGAATCTGCCGATGGGGTCTCTCCTATCGGAAAACCCATATAACGGATATATGCGTAGAAGAGATCACCCTCCTCCCAAACGATATGCACTCTGGAGGAATCAGCTCCAATAGAACAATCACCGATTCTGTTAACGAAAGAAACCCCAGGTGTGTTTGAGATCCTTACATCCGTGTGCCACTGGGCGAAAGTCACATCGTCGTCTGTTTCTCCACCGTAAGTACGCGTCCAGCCTGCATAGGATATCTCAGGGACGACCAACAGCAACGCACTTATTAAGGGGAAGAAAAACCACTTCCTGACCATTTGAACCTCCTTTTGCCTCTTATTTGCCTTTTCCGATCCTCTACTCAACCACAGAGAACCGGCGCCTTAAGCTCGTCCCGCGATATATCGGGGACGGACGCCATCCTCTCTATAAATTATAATAATATGGATCAAGAGGATGTCAAGTCAATCCACCACACACGTCTGCTTCACCCGACAGGGGTACAGATCGGGGCACGCTGAGGTCGGTTCCTGCGCGCCTCAGTCCCCATCGCCCTCCTCTGGCTCGTAGGATACGTAGGTAGCCCAGTTCTTGCCTGGAAACTCGTGGGTGAAGTCTTCAGGATCGTCGCACATGCGGGCCCATGCGGTCTCCTCAGTGGTGTCGGCATCCGCAGAGTCGCCATAGACCCCCCAGACCACGGCATGGGCCGCTATGTTGAGGTCCTTTCCGTTCCAGGTAGAGTCCCATTCTGCCTCGTAGGTGTATTCAGTAACGCGCGGATCGTGATCCTCCTTGTAGTCGAATCTGCCCGGGATCGGATTACCCTTCGCCTGCGGGATGGAATCAGATTGAGGGTCAATGTGCATGTGGGTTTCGGACATATCATAGCCCTCGTCGGTAACGTACTTCACGTAGAGGGTGCTGCTGTCATTCCAGACGAGGAGTTTGCCAACCCGGTGATGCCGAGCGGCATAGAGATAGAACGTCTCCTCTTCGTCACCTTCGTCAAGGAAAGGTTCAGGGTCGCCAGGGTATAGGTATTTGCTACGCGGGGTCCCGTCCCCGCCCGAGAAGAGACTGCTGCTCCCATCGGCATCTGAATCAGAAGCAGGTATGCCCTCAAACTCACATCCAGTGAGAACAAGCCCGAACACTGCCACTAAGACCAGGGCTAAAATGTATACCCTTACTCCGGCGGCGCTCTTTTTACATGTGATCATCACTTTAACCTCCTCCATTTACGGAGCTTAACGTTACTCAGGGTGCGGCCTCGCCGCTTGGGATGCACTCCTCCTCGGGGCATCCTTCCCATACTACAACATCAAACTATAGGATTTTTTGGGGCTGTGTCAAGATCCCGCGCATTGCCTCATCAAAAATAAACACGAACTTGACTGGTTGCCTTACGTAAGAATCTACTCCAAACTCCAAAGTTGTAGGGACGACGCAGGGAATCTGTGCCAAAAGATTCAATCCTACGACTTTCTCGATAATCATCGGATTGACGACGCGCATTTAAGGTACACAGGCTACGTATCTACTCGACTTACCTTAATTCACTTCTTGTCTTAATCTGCGTCAATCTGTGCTCCGAAGGAGAACGACTGAAAGGAGTTCTCATCTGTGGTTTCAAGGGGTTTTGACCCAGTCCCTAAAGACCGGCCCCTACATCTACTCTCTTGTCATGGCGAGCGACCGAAGGGAGTAATCTCATGGTCGAGATCAAATATGAGATTGCTTCGTCGCTGCGCTCCTCGCAATGACCTTTTGTGTGGTCAGTTCTTAATATGTATGGCTCGCTTTTTGACGTTCTGGGCTGCCTCCATCACCGCCTCCAAAAGCGTAGGGTGAGGATGGACCGAGGAGCCTATGGATTCAACCGATGCACCAAGTTCCAGTCCAACAAGCCCTTCGCCGATCATTATATCTGCACCCACCCCAAGGATGTGCATGCCCAAAAGCTTACCAGACCCCTTTTCCGCGATTATCTTAACGAACCCGTCGCGTTCGCCAAGTGTGGCGGCGCGGCCTAAAGCGGAGTAGGGGAAGCGGCCTACTTCGATCTCCAGACCGGCCTCAAGCGCCTGCTGCTCGCTCATACCTGCAGACGCCACGGTCGGCAGTGTAAAGATGCACGCGGGCATCGCCTTGGGATCGTAAGCGGCACCCTCCTCCCCTGCGATCGCCTCTGCGGCCACAAGACCCTGGCGGGTGGCGCGGTGGGCCAAAAGCGGAGGCCCGGTAACGTCTCCTATCGCGTAGATGTCTGGAACCGAGGTTTCTAGTTTTTCATTGACCTTAATAAAGCCCTTCTGGTCAGTCTCGATGACAACTGCAGAATCCCAGAGATCGTCGGTCACCGGCCTGCGTCCTATGGCCAGCAAGAGCCTTTCAAATTCCTTCTGGACGCTCTGGCCGTCAGGCAACTCGATAGTCACAGATAGAGTCGCATCGGACTTATGGATGGAGGCGACCTTGGATGAGAGATGAAGCTCTATACCCTGCCTTGCCAGTAGCTTTGCCAGATTCTCGGCTACTTCACTGTCAAGCCCGGGCTGAACCTGATTCATGATCTCTACGATGGTCACCTTGGTTCCGAACGCGTTGTATATGGTTGCCATCTCAAGCCCGGTGGCTCCTGCGCCGATAACGAGCATGGATGGAGGAACGTGCTTAAAGAAAAGCGCGCGTTCGGCGTAAAATATGCGCTCGTTGTCCGGCTCTATATCAGGCAGAGGCGTTGGGATGGAGC
>JAYELY010000082.1:0-4158 GCA_034717795.1 Caldifarciminota bacterium | reverse complement strand
TAATGGTTTAGTTGACTATACCGATACCCTTACCCCTGTGTTGAAGCCAACCGGTGCGAGCGTCTACTCTGAATCCGACGAATGGGACGTGGGGGTTGCTATTTCAGCGGTAGTTGAAGAGGGCGAGATATACTCAAACAGATACTCTTCTACCCTGGTTGGGAACGAACTCGGGGTGGTGTTGGGTATCGAGAGGCCAGGGGATTTACTGAGTTGGGGTTTTTCCTTGCAGCAGAGTCTGGGCGCGAACATACTGCGCACAAGGACCGGGCGAAGCAGAAAAGGGGGACTGCCTCGGGTTATCGAGCTAAACACCCAGAACCTCGAGGTGGACAGTGATGCAAGGATTCTCAAGGGTGAGATGACCGTGGTGCTGGGCTACGATGATCTTCAAGTTACTGAAGGGGAGAGGAGGGAGTTGCTTACCCTGCCCCCGCAAACTTCTCTCCGTGCAGGGATTCAAGCAACACCTGGTGATTGGATTATTGATGCAAGTTTCGCTACTTCAAAAACATGGGGGCATGGAACCAGCGAGGTATTCTTCGGGACAGGTTTCGGGTACAACTGGAAGGTACCTGTTCGCTTCAGTCAGGCTATCTTCTACCGCGTAACGAAGATAGAAGAGGTGCCTATCTACACCATACCCGGGCTATTCTTCGGTCTATCCACTACGCTGTCATGGCGTGGTGTGGAGCTTGATCTTTCAATCCGTGCAAACACGACAACCGCGCTCTTTGGGAGTTACGCCGCGGCGATCGATCCGGACGTGCCCGATCTTGGGATATTCAACTACCTGAGCGCAGGAGCTGGTTTGAGCTATGGTTTCTAACGTGATGAGTGTTGCCGAGCGAAGGGACAGGGAGCGCAAAAAGAGATTGACAGCACTCATACTTTCACTCTTTCTTCCAGGTTTGGGACAACTTGCTACGGGAAGGACAGGTATCGGTATCGCAGCCTTGATCCTGGATGCAGGTTTCGTGCTCTTCCCCTTGACAATGATACGGACAGTGGTGATCCAGAACGAGCTCACGAATTTAACGTGGCTCATCTGGTTGTTATGGGGCGTTACATTTGGGTTTTACTATATGCTCATTGTCTACGACGCATATCGTGGGGCAAGACTCCAGACTCCGCCGTGCAGGCGCGACTGCCCTGCGGAGATAAACGTTTCAGACTACGTAGCGCTGGTTGCAGCGGGCCGTTATGCCGAAGCGGATGAGCTTATTCGTGAGCGTGCGCCTCTGGCCGCAACACTTGGCAGGATTTGTCCTGCACCTTGCGAGGAGGTTTGCACCAGAACAAGGATAGAAGAACCTGTAGGCATCCGGGCGCTCAAGCGCAGCGCTACAGAACATGAACTCCCTGCTGTCAAATTTACACTCAGGCATCCTCAAAAGGCGGCGGTTGTTGGAGCGGGTTCATCAGGCCTGAGCTGTTCCTACTTCCTTGCAAAGCGCGGTTATTCGGTTGACATATTCGACCGCGAGGAGCAGCCCGGTGGCCTGCTTTCAGTGGCCATTCCCTGTTTCCGCCTCCCGCGCGAAGCCATTAAGAAAGATATGGATTTCATCCTCTCCTCAAGCGAGGGTATACGGTTCACAGGCGGCAAAGTCCTGGGTGAGAATCTTGATCTTGCGGAGCTTGAACGCTCATACGATGCTGTGTATCTCGCGTTGGGTGCTGCTAAACCCAGGCCTTTGATGATAGAAGGGGAAGACCTCAAAGGTGTGCTCCAAGGTCTTGTGTTTCTGCGCGATGTCTGTACGAACTCCTCAAAGTATTCCTTTTCCGGCCACATTGCGGTTCTGGGCGGGGGCAACACCGCGGTTGATTCGGCACGGACCGCGCTAAGGCTCGGCGCTAAGAAGGTTACAGTCTTCTACCGCCGCACGAGGGAGCATATGCCTGCGTATCCAACCGATGTGGCCGAGGCTGAGAAAGAAGGTGTAAGGTTCGAGTTCCTGGCCGCTCCATTGAGGTTCGAGGGGAAGGAGTGGGTTAAAAAGGTTCGCTTCGCACACATGAGGCTCCGAGATCATGGGAAAGGACGGCGCTCGGTACTCGAATCGGTTGAGGGCAGAGAGTGGGAGGAGGAGGTCGAGGCGGTGATAGTGGCGGTGGGCCAGGAGCCCGACCTGGAGCTTATGGAACATCTTGGTCTTCCAGTGGATGTGGACGGCAGGATCAAGGTAAATCGCAGCCTCCGAATCCCTCGCCGTAAACTCTTTGCAGGAGGCGACGCGGTTCGCGGCCCTCGCACGGTGATCGAGGCAGTGGCCGACGGACGTAAGGCGGCCCGGTCCATAGATTTCTTCTTAAGACCGCGGTTCCTGGGCCGGTTCTTTGAGAAGCTAGGCGAGTTCGATCCTGACTTCGGGCTTGAGAGGCTTGAGGGCGCCGCATGGACAGAGAAAAAGCCTGTGGTCAAATCACGGGTCAAAGAACAAACCAATTACAAGAATCCGGGTCTTTACGTAGAGACCATGTGCGGATTGGCCGGAGAATCAGATCAGGAAGAAGCAAAGCGCTGCCTGCGCTGTCAGCGGTACAACATAGGGTTTGCCTACCGCAGAGGCAAGCAGAAAGGATACCTATCTTTAGATGAACGCTAAACCTCCGCTAGCTTTAACCATCGCCGGCTCCGATCCTTCGGGAGGCGCGGGCATCCAGGAAGATTTAAAGGTCTTTACCGAACTAGGAGTGCATGGCCTGTCGGTCGTCTCAGCGATTACAGTGCAGTCCAGCTTCGGGATGCGTTCCTCGAAAGCCGTCGATCCTGTCCTGGTCTCGGAACAGATCAACTGCCTCCTGGAGGACCGTCCGCCTGCTGGGGCCAAGACCGGGCTTTTGACCGTCGAAGCGCTGCCTGTGATAATTAAATTCCTGAAGAAGGTATCGTTCCCTGTGGTGGTCGATCCTATCTTTGAATCGGGTTCAGGCCTCCTGCTTGCCTTCCCACAGATGATAGAGCTTTACCGAAAAGAGGTGATTCCTCGTGCAGCGCTGATCACCCCCAACATACCTGAGGTCGAGTCGCTTCTGGACATAACCATAGTTGACAACCGCTCCCTTGAGGGGGCGGCGCGCTCGTTGCTCGATCTTGGAGCCCAAGCGGTGCTAATCAAGGGCGGGCACCTTAAAGAGGATCAGGTGGTGGATCTTTTCCTTACCCGGACCGATGCCCGCAGATTCGTGAAGCCCCGCAGAGGTTTTCGCGAGGTGCACGGTACCGGCTGCACCCTTTCCGCGGCGATCACCGCATTCCTTGCCCGTGGTTCCTCTCTCGCCGAAGCCGTTGCTTCCGCTGAAGCCTACATAGACCGCAAGCTGGCCGACCTTCTCTACGCAGGCGAGGGCACGCCCATAATCAATCATCTCAAGGGCGTGTAGAACGGCCTCTCAGGCCGTTCAAAAATCATAGATTATGCGCGGGCTCAGATCGGTAAAATCAGTGAAATCTGCGTAATCTGTGGTTAAGTCCGTTCCCTTTGACAGAAACCTCGGAGCAGTTATAATTCAGCAATTCTGATAAGACTAAGGAGGACCCGTGAGCGAAGAAGCCAAGTTTCCGGCCATAGGCAAGATATCGCCTGAATTCTTCAAATCCGTAATCTATCCTGCATTGGGTGCCTCACGTCCTGAGGTGCTGGTCGGTCCGCATCACGGGGTGGACATATCAATAGTGCGAACCGCGCCCGGCAAGGTGATGGCCGTAACCACCGATCCCATCTACATCGTTCCCCCGTACGGGTGGGAGGAGGCGGCTTGGTTCGCCTGGCACATCCTGGCCTCAGACGTCACCACCTGTGGTCTTCCACCCGCCTACGTGGTGGTGGACTTCAACCTGCCCATGAGCATCACCGAGGGGCAATTTGCAAAGGTCTGGAAAGTCTTCGACAGGGAGTCGAAAAAATACGGTGCGGCGGTCATCGGTGGACACACAGCGCGCTACACAGGCACCGACTACCCGATGGTCGGTGGTGCGGTATTCATCGCGGTCGGGGACGAGGATACCTACATCACCCCTCAGATGGCCACACCGGGTGACGTGCTCTGTATGACCAAGAGCGCCGCGGTCGAGGCGGTAGGTATCTTTGCAAGGCTCTTCAATGATAAGATCAAAGACGAACTTGGCCCTGGGATCGCTCGAAAGGGCTG
>JAYELY010000081.1:0-4164 GCA_034717795.1 Caldifarciminota bacterium | reverse complement strand
CACCCGCGCACTTATAACCGAACGCGACGCCATCGGATACTCCAAGGACAGCCTTCTCAATGAGATAGAAACCGAACGGGTGGCGCACGCCAGACGTCTGGCAGAGGTAACCGACGAGCTTGAACGTTTGGAGAACTTCGTCACCGACCTCAAGATACTTGCCGGCTACAAACTTTCCAAGCAGGACGCCCAGAAGCTGCGCTCCACCGAGGTAGAGCAGGGAACTGAAGGTGGACGAGGCGGCGTGGAGATTGATCCTGAGTCCTACTTTGAGGGACTTTTAAGTATCTCTCAGGATACCCTCAAGGCTGCGATCGACGTTGAAGCGCTGAGCTTGGCCCAGGAGTTGCGCAACAAGCGCAACAATCTCAAGGACTTACGTGACTTCCTGGAGAAAAAGGCTACCCTTTTGGAGGGACGTCCCGCAGGGTGGCCTGCCACTGGGGAGATTACCTCCCATTTCGGGCCGCGAAAGGGTGGTTTCCATTCAGGGATTGACATCGGCAACGTGATCGGCACACCGGTATTCGTCACCGGCAACGGAGTGGTTACGTTCAAGGGCTACGTAGGGGCCTACGGGAAGATGATCGTGGTAGATCACGGCACCCAGTTCAGCACCGCGTATGCCCATCTTTCACGATATGCGGCTGAAACCGGAGACCGGATTGAACGCGGGGATGTGATCGGCTACGTGGGCAGTACCGGTCGCACCACCGGACCGCACCTTCACTATGAAGTGCGCGTGAACGGTGTGCCGGTCAACCCCTGGCCTTACATGAAAAAAGAAGGCAAGTGATTCGTGATCCGGAGCCGAGGAGTGATACTGGTCTCCGCGTGTCTTGTGGGGGTGCGCTGCCGGTACGACGGGGGGAAGCGGGAGATTCCTGCAAAGATACGCAAGCTTGTGGACAGGGGGAAGTGTCTTATCCCTGTATGTCCTGAACAGCTGGGAGGATTGTCCACCCCTCGTCCGAAGAGCTGCCTTTCGTGGGACGGTGCTAAGCCGACCGTGATCAATGAAGAGGGCAGGGACGTAACCTCCGCGTTCCTCAAGGGAGCCGAGGAGACCTTAAGGATCGCAAGGCTTACTGGAGCCAAACGTGCTATCTTCAAATCCGGCTCACCCTCATGCGGAGAGGATGGAATTACCACTCGATTTTTGAGAAAGGAGGGGATAGAGGTTGAAGTAATCAACGCGCCGGGAGAGGGGTGAGGAAAAACCCTAAAAGATTCTCATAGATCAAAGGCAGTTCTTAGGCGTTTAGCTGGGTCGTCAAATTCAACTTCCTTTGGGTCAAAACGTTCAGGATCGAACTCATCACCGAGCCATTCGAGCATCTCTTCGTATCGCCCATGAGGTTTGTCCTTCATAACGCTCAACAGCTCTTCGTACCCGCTTACGCCGCCGCAGTCCTCAGGAGGACAGGCTCTTTCCCCGTCAATACATCCAGGGTAACTGACATCCTTCTCTCGCGGCAGTATCTTTTCCAACTTCACTTTATGGCTCCAGCCGTCGCCAAAATCATAGCGATAGCCTGCCTTGTCGTTTTCCTTGAGGAAGTATTGGGTTATTTTTTTCTCCCATCCGGGAAGAATCGGGCGACCGAATTCTTCGTCAGGGATTCCGATTTTAACCTTTGTGCCTGTGGATGGAACCGGGACCTCAAACTCATGAAGATGGCAATCCAACCACCCCATAGCGTCTTGAATGGCAACATGGAGATCCCAAAACGTGTAAGTCTCGGGAACTTGTATCCTTCGCCAGATTGGAGGCGAGATACCTTCCAAGGCGATCTTGAATTGATACACTCGTTCAAACTTTGCCTTCATTATTCCTTCCTGTGAACAGCTCCTCTAGTATTTCAACCACCTCATACGCTTAACCCTCTGAAAGCCGGTTCTACCTTGCGTGTTGCAGAACCCTGATCTCGGTCTCGGCAGGAAGGGTATCTGCGGTAATCTCGGTGAAGGTGGAATCCATCCGCACCACGTTTGACTTGCCTTGAAGAAACCCCTCCACCCCGGCGATTGGGAATCCCAGCACCTTGGTCTTGTAGTGCATGGGTATTACTACCTTGGGCTTGATGCGCTCTGCGATCCTGGTCGCCTGAGCCGCATCTATGGTAAAGTGGCCGCCCACCGGGATAAGCAGCACGTCTACACGACCGAGTTCCTCTATCTGCTCATCGCTTAAAAGATGCCCGAGATCGCCCAGATGACAGATTCTGAGCCCGTCGGCCTCGATCACGAATATGGTGTTCGGGCCGCGCTCTGCACCGTGGCTTTCGTCGTGGAAGGTCTCGATGCCCCTGATGTTGAATCCCGCGGCCTCGGTTGAGTCGGACTCGCGCACCACCGTGCCGGGCGCGTGAATCAGCCCGGCCACACCGTCGTGATCCGGATGCTCGTGGCTCACCGTCACCACATCCGCCGCAACATCAATCTCCTCATAGCCCACCGCACCGTCGTAGGAACCGGAATCGTAAGGATCGGTGACCAGCTTGCGACCGTCAGAGGTCTCAATAAGAAACGCCGAGTGGCCCAACCATTGTATCTTCATTTCACCTCCTTGATTATTCTGCAGGGACGACTACTACGCGCTTCTTCTGCTTGGTTACGTGCTCGAAGCGGACTATGCCATCAGCAAGCGCGAAAAGCGTATCGTCTTTGGCGCGCCCAACGTTGCGCCCGGGCATGATCTTGGTGCCGCGCTGACGGATAATGATCTCGCCGGTCTTAACGAACTGCGACGCGTAGCGTTTAACGCCCAGCCTTTTCCCGCAGCTGTCGCGGTTGTTCTTTGCAACGCCACCGCCTTTCTTGTGTGCCATAAAAAATCCTCCTAAGCAAACTGATTTCTATAGATTGGTGTTAATTCTAGTGAAGAATCACCTGCTGTCAAACCCACTCCCTCACCCTTAATCCCTCTCCCAAAGGGAGAGGGAAATTATTATAGTTCTCCTCTCCCTCCGGGAGAGGAGTTAGAGGTGAGGGTCCCAATTTCACCTCCCCCTTGATAGGGCACGGCATACCCTATGAGATGCCAAGCATCTCAAGGGGCAGGCCCTGCCGTGCCCCTGCAACTTGATGGACTGGGTGATGTCAACTCCGGGGTCCCCGCACGGACGCGTAGCGGACGTGTGGGGTGTTTCCATCTTGACAAACCCCTTGCGCTAAATACAGTATTGGGTGAACTGGAAATGGAGAGTCCTCTATCGTTAACCGGAAAGCGATTTCTCCGAAAGTATACGCTCTACGTGCTTATCAAAAAATTCATTACGGAAACTTCGCATGTTAAGCCCCTTCCGGCGCGGCGTAAAGAATCTATCTTCCCCCTTGAGGATATATACCCCGTGGATGATTCTACGTTCTGGGAATCCGTTGTAGACAATAAAGAATGTTTTATCGATATCTTTATGTGATTGATTAATGGTTAGCTTAAATTCTTTAGCACGCCCCCCTTTGATCTCCCAGCGGGTCCCGTCCGCTATTCTCTGCAAGTCATTCGACTTCTTGCCCTTTGTGAAAAGGCGACCGTTTTGCAAGTACCGTTCAACGCAAATGGCTGTTATTGAGGCCATAAGACCACCTTCGACACGGGTACGGGAAGTTCTTTGATGCCTACAGATTCACGCAAAACGCTCTTATAACAGCTTTAAGTCTCTCTCTGGCAGATGTAGGAATGTAACGCAAAGAATATTTACCGCCTTCGAATTCCACGATCTTTAGTAGGTCGTGGGACAGGAGAGCCAGAAGGTTCTCCACCTCTCCCTTCTTAATGTTTTCTGCATGCTTTTGCTCACAATACAAGTCTATTCTGCCTTTTATTTCGTCTATATTCCTATATTTGAAGTCGAGATTTTTAAGCACAACTAGGGATCTGTTCACCAATTTCTCTTGGTATGCGATTTTATCTTTCAGGGATTTAAACTTTTCGCTGTTTATCATCCCATGTTGCCGTAGAACCTCGATATAATCGAATGGCGAGAGCGCATATTCTCTATGAATCTTTAGGATATCAATTAGGGTTTGAATATCAATCAGGGTCGCACCTTCCATTTCTGCGTCCCGAATCACAGCGTGATCGAAACCCACACTAACTATAACCATGAATTCTCCGCCGTTTTCTTTCATGTGCCTCTTGATTCTTGTAAAATTTATCCT